>CALQSQ010000019.1 GCA_943333275.1 Akkermansia muciniphila | reverse complement strand
GGGGGGGGCGGGTTCATTCTTTTTGTAGCGTCCCAGATCAAACTTCGCCACCCGGGCCAGGGAAAAGACGTTATGGTAGTCATCATCCTCATTGGGAAAAAGCATCTTCGTGCCCCGCGCAACGATCTGCAAACTCTGCCCAAATTGGTAACCCTTCTGATTCATGGTAACGCTGGCGGGAACAGAAGGCGCCACCAGCCCGGGACCTTCGATCCAGACGCCCGCAACGATGACGGGGGGGCGGACGACCTTACCGGAGATGCTCCCAACGTATTTCTCAACCGGGATTCTGGCCTCAGATTTTGCAGGCGGGGATACCATGCCGGTAATCGAGCCCGTCGGCCCACCCACCACCGGGGAGACGCGAAACAGGGCAATGATGCAGAACAGGATGAGCGGCTTCATGCTGGACGTATCTAAAGTTAGTCAACCCGCATTGTAAATGCATTTCTATTGCCAGAAGCGGAGAGCCGTTGGTATGGTAATGGCGAGAAGATGGAATTCCCAGACACCTGTTGGTCCGTGCTTGCAAATGCCACCCTCAAAGGCGGCCCGGAGGAGCGTGCGGCTCTGGAGAAATTCTGCCGCGCCTACTGGAATCCCGTCTGCGCCTGTATTCGGGCGCGCGGCGCACCTCCGGATCGCGTGGAGGATCTGACGCAGGATTTCTTTCTGCACCTGATGGAGAAGGGAATGTTCCGCCGGGCGGATCAGACCAAGGGCAGGTTCCGGACCTTCCTCATGGGCGCCCTGCGTTATTTTCTGGCCAATGATGCCGAGTATCATCGCGCCGCCCGCCGGGGAGGAAATCTGGAGCGCTGCGAATTGCAGGACGACTCGGTGGTCACGGAAGTGGATGAACTGGTCTTTGATCGCGAATGGGCACAGGCCCTGCTTGGCAGAGCATTGCTGGCCGTGCAGCAGGAATCCTGCGAATCCCGCGGTGCGCAGGTTTGGGAAATGCTCCGTACCTGGCTGCCCGGTTCTCCCCAGACGCTGGGTTACGCGCAACTGGCCAACGCCATGGGCGTGACGGAGGGCGGTGCGAAGTCGGAAGTCTCGCGCCTGCGGCAGCGGTATCGTGAAGCGCTGCGGCGGGAGGTCGCGCGCACCGTTTCCCAACCGGATGAAGTGGACAGCGAACTGCATCATCTCCGCGCGGCGCTGAGCGCGGGTGTCGTCTGATTATGTCCAGTGAGGCCACGGTCATCTTCGGTGCCAGTTGCCACGCCTGCGGGCTGGCCCTGCCGAAAGGCAGCACCACCACCTTCTGCCCGGCCTGTGCCATGGCCGCCTTCGATGCCGCCACGGAGGAGGACGGATTTCAAATTCCCGGCTACACCGATATCGAACCGCTCTCCCGCGGCGGCATGGGCGTGGTTTACCGTGCCCGACAAGTGCGCCCGGAACGGGATGTGGCCCTGAAAGTGCTGCTCACCCACCTCGTCGATGATCCCGAGATGCTGGCGAGATTTCAAGTGGAGGCCAGGGCGATGGCGGCGCTGAACCATCCGGCCGTTCTCCCCATTTACGAGGTTGGCGAGATCGACGGCATGCCGTTTTTTTCAATGAAACTGGCCGCGGGTGGCACGCTGGCACAACGTCTGGAGCAGGGACCGCTCCCGCCGCGCGAGGCTGCCAAACTCATGGCCGGACTCTGCCGGGCGCTGCACTATGCGCATCAGCAGGGGGTGCTGCACCGGGATTTGAAGCCGGAAAATTTCCTCTTCGATGAGGAGGGCCGCGCCTACATCACAGATTTTGGCCTTGCGAAACTAACGGTCACCGCTCCCGCCGATGCCCTGACCAAGACCGATTCCTTTTTTGGAAGCCCTCACTACATGCCTCCGGAAATAGCCAGCGGTTCCGTGATGAACACCGGCACTCCCGCCGACATCTACAGCATGGGGGCCGTGCTCTACCGGTGCCTCTGCGGTCGACGGCCCTTCGCAGCCAATGAAAACCTGGCGGCGCTGCTCAGAGCCATCGCCGAGGAGTCCGCACCGTCCCTGCGAACGATCGTGCCCGGCTTGCCGCGCGACCTCGAAGTCATCTGCGCGCGCGCCATGGAGCGCGCTCCGGCGGCACGCTATGCCAGCGCGGCCGATCTGGCGGAGGACTTGGAACGCTGGCTGGAAGGGCGCCCGATTGCCGCCCGGCCCGTTGGGGCGATCGAGGGACTGTGGCGATGGGCGCGGCGCCATCCACTCCCAGCGACTCTGGCCGCTGCGCTAATGATCACCGCGCTGACTGGAGGCATTCTGCTGGCCCTGAGTTACCAGCAGCGCGGCCGATTGCTCAGCCGTTCATTGATCGATCAGGCACGCACGGAACGCCTGCTGGGAGCACCGGGCTATCGAGACCATGCCTTGAGCTTGTTGCGGCAGGCCGCAGGCATCACTCCCTCCCTGGAGATCCGCGCCGAAGCCGCCGCACTGCTGGTCCGACCGGATCTCCGGGCGGTTTCCATGTGGGAGGCAGGGGAGCAGGAAATCGATGCAGTTTCAGAGCCTTGGCCAAAATTTCTTGAGAACGATGATCCGGTTACCACCAGCCTGCCGGCACCCGGCGGCGCATGGTCCATCACGCTGCATGAACAATCCGGCCGCGCTGCCTTTTGGAAGAAGGGAAATCCCCACCCCGTCACCGTTTGGAATCCACCCCCCGGGCGGGCCATCAGCGCGGCACTGATGCCCGATGGGCGGCAGGTGATTCTTGCCGACACGGAATCCAGTCTGCTGAAATGGAATGCCGCCACGCAGGACACTCAAATCTTGCTGCCAACCGGGTCTGCGGCAGTCACCGCCATGAGCCTGGATCCGTCTGGTGAAAAAATCGCCCTTGGATTGGCGGACGGACTGTCCGTGATCGCAAGCCAGGATGGCCGGCAACTTTGGAAATTTTCCGGAACCCCCGTGCGCTGCGCCCCCGCGTGGACGCCGGATGGGAAGATGCTCGTAGCCGCCACCGGTTCCCAGCGCGGAGTCATCCAGTTCGATGCCACTTCCGGTTCACAACTCCGCGCCATTTTCACCTCAGGATGGCCGGAGCGGCTGGTCATGCATCCTCAGGGACGGTTGCTCGCCATCGCGCAGGACGACCTCACGCTCACGCTGGCGGATCTCTCCACGGGTCGGATTTGGACAACCCTCCCGCATGCGGCCACGCGCGTGCATTTCAATGCCGCAGGCACCCACCTGCTGACGGAAAATCGCGCCTGGCTCCTGCAGCATCCTGCGGCCTTGCGCGAGTGGGAAAGCACCACCAGCAACGAATCTGCTGAAACTGTCTTTGATCTGGCGCTTTCCCCCGATGGCCAATGGCTGCTCACCACCGCCACCATCGGTGTGCGAATCTGGTCCGTGCCAACGGGTCGGCAGACGGGATTTCACCCGGCGGAAAATCAACGGACCGATGCCCCCACGGCAGCCTGGTGGCTGGATGCCCGCACGCTGCTGGTTCAGGTTCCCGGGGGATTGGAACGCGTCACGGTGAACGAAAATGGTGAACCAGAGGCGCCTCAAAGAATCGTGCGCCCACCCGGATCATCCGTCAGTTCCCTGCTTCCCGATGGTTCCTGGCTGGTGCGAATCCTCGACGACGAGGGCCTCCAAACCATGGAAAGGTGGCCGAATGGAGATTCCGCCAAGGCCGTGCCGGTCAGCGATTCCCCTGCGTTCCCAACTGCTGATTCGAAAAATAAAATTTATCCGGATGGCAGCATTGGTGTGGTTGGCGATGCCATCCCCTTCCGCCTGATCCCACCGCAATCCGCCACTCCACTCAGTCTCGCACTCTCCAAGGATGGTCACCTCCTCATCGCGCTTTGCGCCGATCACCGCGTGCTCGCGTGGAACCTGCCTGCTTTGCAAAGCACGCTGGTGAATGAGGGCTTCCAGTAAAATCGTGCCGGGCAGGGTGACTGTCAGTCCCGTGCCATAAAACACGCTCGATCATTTCAATTTCGTGCGCAGCGACAGCGCCGTCCCGCCGCCCGGCGTGGATTCCAGACGCAGCGAGCCGCGCAGGCTTTCGGCGCGTTTTTTCATGCTGCCCATGCCGGCACCGGAGGTCTCCATGGACTGGTCGAATCCCTTGCCGTCGTCCCGGATTTGCAAAATGAAATCGTTGCCCTCCAGTCCCGCCCGGACATCGACCTTGGAGGCTTCGGCGTGCTTCAGAATGTTATGGAGCGCCTCCTTGAAGATCATAAAAATCTCGCGTCGGATTTCCATGTTAATGGGCCGGACCAACTCCTCACCGCAGATGGTGAAGTTGAACTGCTGTTGTTTGGCCATCATGGATTCGGCCGTTTCGCGCATGCGCATGAGCAGGTCCCGCACGGTATCCACGTCCGTGCGGTTGAACCAGACGATGTCCCTCATGGCATCGGACATGCTCACGGAGATCCGGTTGATTTCCCGGAGATCCTCCTTGGCATCATCCAGATCCCCTTCCTGAGCCATGCGGCTGAGCAGGGAAATGGTGCCCAGCCCGCTGCCGATCTCATCATGAATGTCCCGGGCGATGCGCGTGCGCAAGTCTTCCAGAGCGCGGCGTTTCTTGAGGAGTGAACGAAAGCTGAAAAACAAAAACAACATGACCAGTCCGCCCACCACGTAACCTGCAGTTCCAATGACGGATCCCACCAACTCCTTGGCCTTGATCTCCCGCTCCTGCAGCAGCGTTTCGTTGCGAATCTGCGCCTCCTTGCGCTGGTCTAGTTGCTGGAAATAAACCGGCCATGGCACCAGCTTTCCCTGGCTTGTCTGACCATCAACAAGATTCCTCACGCTCCAGTTTCCACGCGCATCTTTGAACTCATCCGAGCCCGAGGCGGTGACTTTTTTCCCCAGCGCGAAATTTTCATTCTCGGCATAGACCTCCATTTCTCCGAGAGCCAGGCCGAAGCCATTGTCGAGCGAGGAAAGTCCCAGCGTGGTGAGCCGGATGTAGCGCCCGCGGGTGTCATTCCCCCGCACCGTCACCGGATTCTCATTCGGAGAGGAATTGCTGTTGTACTCGCCGACCAGCCGGGGATTCGTCATAGCGGCGTTGTCGGAAAGTTCGATTTTGAATTTTGTAGGGAACCCGTAGCCGCGCCGCTCGGGATTCTCCGCAGTCCATGCGGGCAGGAGTCGCACTTCCTGAACCTCAACCTCATGCTCCAGATCAATTTGAACCCAGGCTGGCTGGTCCTTTTTCTCGATCGGTTTGGTGCGGAATCCGTTCGGCCCCGGCTCGCCCCGCACCGGAGGACCGAGAATGCTCTGGCCGTCCACCAGGTAGGCCCGTCCGTAGCCGGAATCCTCCAGGCTGTCGCTCGACAGGATGGCCGTGGCCGGAAGACTCGCTGCAACATTGAGCTTGCCGCTCAGAACCATGAGTTCACCCAAGGCAAGAATTTTGCGTCCCACGGCCATGCCCTGCTTATCCTTGAGCTGCCATAATTTTGTAGCCGTCAGGCGCACGTAACGCCCGGCCACCGTCTGAGGGGTGTAGATGACAGGATTGGATCCGGGATTGGGAATGTCAAAATTATCATCCTGAGCAATAAGATCGCTGTGCGAAAAATCCGCATTCATCGACACCTCCAGGAGGTATCTCACCGGAAACCCATACCCGGGTCCCGGCCATCCATAGAAGGCATTGGACAGTGGCACGAGCACGATGGCATCGATATTGACCGGCCTTCCCAGATCCACCGTGACGAAGCGGGTGTATTGGGTGGGTTCAAGTTTCGAGCTGAATCCCAGATGTCCCGTCTGCTGCGGCGGGATGGGCGGCATGGCCAGGAGGGGTTTGAGCTGCGCGAGTTCATCATCAATCCGCTGCAGATCGCCGCTGAAGTAACTCACCATCCGGCTCAGCGGCCCAGCCTCATCCCGGGGATCGGCCCAGCCAGGCACAATCGAACCCGCAAGCAAAACTGTGATGCAAAAAATACGACGACCCATGGAAAACATGTGAATTCTTAAACGGCATCTCATTTGCAAGCAACTTCATATCCGGGAGACCGCTAGCGCAACCCGAGCCCGTCCAGCCAAATCCAAAGCGGCGGCGCGCCCCAGGAGTCAAAGCCGATGTCCAGTTTTTCAATCTCTGAAATGGTATCGCCGGATCGTTTCCACCGGTCATTGCCAGCCAGCGGCACTGAAAAATAGGCCCACCCCTCGCGGGCTTCGTTGTAGGGCAGATTGCTGAGGAAATCCCCGGTGGGAGTCAGCTGCGCAGACTTGCCGCCCGGACCATGCAGGGTGATCGGCGGATTCACATCCTGCCAGGCCGGGGTTCCCTCGTTGCGGGTCTTGATCCAGAATACCAGATGCGTGCGATTCTCCGGGAGAGGCACTGGTTGTTTGAAAGCACATCGCAACGTGACGCGAACCCCGCTGTAGGGGTTGATTTGCGCAAGCAGCGCCGAATTACCCTGCAGGTGGTGCGTGGCGTCATCGGTAAATTTTACCTTGGATTGATCATCCGCCCAGCTCCAGTCCGCCGCATTTCCCTCGGTGCCTATCTCCACAATGGGTTCGGTCACATAGACATCCCGCCAGGCCAGGTCTGCGAGCCTGCCGTCATCCACGGTGAGCGCTAGCCGGTAAAAACCGGGCATTTTAAACGTCTGCGCAAACGTCGCCTTCTCACCTCTCACAATTCCACCGCCATCCTCGCTCCCCGACTGCAGCGACCAATGGTATTTTATCTCCGGGCCCTCACCACCCGACCAGGTTACCTCCTGCCCGACGGTCACGCGTTGGGGTCCCTGTATATCCACTTTCGGTAGCGAGTTGGTGGAGGGCACGCCCTTTAATTCACGCAAGGCCACGACATCCCCAGATTGCATGACATCCGACTCCGTATTGCCCTTGAAATGATTATCAGCGAGCAACATTTCCTCCGTGTGCTGCATGAAGATCCCCCAGCGATTCTCCTCCAACGTGTTCTGCTGAATGATCCAGTGAAAGGCTCGCCATTTCACACCCTTGGATTCCAGATCACCAATCGCCGCGATCCCCGCGCCGTTATTTCCCACACACCGATTCCCCCGCAGCATCGTGTGACTGGACGGCCCGAACATGAAGACGATGCCCGCATGTCCATTCTCAGGCAGGTGGGGTGAGTTGTGATGCCCGTCCTTCAGGCCATTATACGAGGCCTCGTTTTCAATCAGCACATTCTGATCGGACGCCCCCAGCCAGAATCCGTAACTCCCGTGGTTGGCCTTGTTCCGAATCCAGGTATTGCGCGGCGACCACGCTTCCACGCAATTGTTGTTGGCATAAGAGCAGTCGTTTTCCGTGAAGACATTCCCCGTGCTCACCCACTGATTGAGCACCCGGACAAAGATGCCATCGCCGCCGTGGGAGCAGTCGTTTTTCGTCAGTTGGTTGTCGTTGGATCCGCTCTCAATCAGGACACTCGTGGAATCCCTCGCGTGCACCTCACCGGGATCGATCCGGATCCCATAGCTCAGATTGTTTCCCTCCACCACATTCCGACTCGCATTCCAAAGCTTGAGACACGTATTGGAAGTGTGGGAGAAATCATTGCCCTCCAGCTTGTTTTCATCGGAATTAAAGAGCACACAGCCATCCCAGACTTGGTTCGCCTTGTTCCTGCGCAGCGTGCATTCGTGGGAATTTTCCAGCACGATTCCGCCGCGGCGCCCCTGCTCACCCCAGCCGAATTTTGGATCGTGAAAATTGCCGGAAAAGTTACACGCTTCAATGACGCATCCTTTGGCGTCCTCGATCCGCAAGCCGGTTTCCCAGCCACGGGCGCTGATATTTTTCAACGTCACCTTCTCCACCCCCTTGAGAGTGATCCCCGTGCCCTGAAAGCTTTTCGGGTCACCATCCCTGGCTCCTTCGATAATCGCTCCAGCGCCATCCACGGTGATGCCTGATGCCGCAATCACGATGGCTCCGTAAGTCTTGGCGGGATCCAGCACGGTGGATTCCTTGAGAACGAGAGGTTCCGCGCCATTAACGGCAGCCGAAACGATGAACCATAACGGCAGGAAACTTTTTCGGACGGAATCAATCATGGTCCAACCCATAACGACGTTTAAATCCCATGCAAGCAACGCAGTCGAGGGCAAATTGCGCCGGATGGAATTTTCATTTGCCCACAGGCGGATCACTCCCATCATGCCGGATTATGTTCTCCCACGTCGTCACCTTCTACATCAATCCCGCCGAACCCAACGCCCTTGAAGACCTCATCGCCGGGTGCGACACTTATCTAAAAGACATCCCTGGTGTCGTCCATTACCACGTGGGCAAAATGGTGCCCAGCCCCCGCCCGGTCGTGAACCAGGCCTACCAAGTCGGCCTGAATCTCATCCTGGATTCCATCGAATCCGAACGCGCCTACCAGATTCACCCACGCCACGTCGAGTTCGTAGAAAAGGTCTTCAAACGCTGCTGCCTCAAGGCGGAAATTTTTGATTTCGCTTGAAATACCTTTCATCAAACATCAAGCCCTTGAGTCAGCGACTCCTTTCGGTAAAACCGAAAGCCTACTGGCGTGCTTGAAGCCTCAAGAAAAGTCTGGGAATTGACTCATCGTTCACGGGAAACTCGGAGCGGAGCAGGAACGTAGTAGTACCGTCAGGATTGTCGGTGCGCTCGTGAAGATTCATGTTGGCGGGACTCCAGAAATCCAGATCCGTGGAGGATGCTGGCTCCAGCACGACGTCGGCGGCTGCGGTATTGAGTCGGAAATTCAGAGTGAGGTATGGCGCCTGAATTCCACCGACATCGAGCGTCTGGATCGACGGCACGGGAAGGACGGCGGGGGTAAGGCGATTGTTGGCAAAGGCGTACTCCAGAAGGTCCGAGTATCCGTTGCTGTTGGAATCGGCGGTGGGATTTCCGGTGAAATAGGTGGCGGCGGTGTCTGCACTTCCCGGCGTTCCGCCGGTGACAAAACTAGACCGCCACGCCATGGGATTGGAGAGGTCGGGATTGGCCATCGGCGCTGAAAGCGTGAGACTGGGGCCGGTTCCATCCGGAGCATGCGGCCATGGCAATTTTGTGTCGAACAGCACGCCCCTAAGAGCGGCTCCCGTTGAATCGGCAAGCGTCAACAGTTCGCCTCCGTTATTTAGATTACTCTTGGGAGCAAGTGCGGCGACCGGTTTTCCAAGTCCATAGGTGGTGTTGATGTCCCATAGACTTTTGGCCATGACCGTGCGCTGGCCTGGAGCCAGCAGGGTATCGCGCGCAGCTGGGAAACGACAGGGAAAGCCTGCGGAAAGTCTGCATCCACGCAAATTGATGGCGTGGTCGGAGATGTTCATTAGTTCCACGAATTCTGTCTCGAGACCAGGCGATGGGTTGTAATGAATTTCGGAAATAGTCACCTCGCCCGGAGATACAGCCGGAGCACCATCCACGGTGAAGAAGGCCTCAACCAGGCCCGACCAGGTCGTTCCACTGAGCGCGCGGGCTTTGACAATGGTGTTACTGGTCAGGAAGAGTCGGTCCGAACCGGTGGTGGTGCGCGTGGCGGTGAGTTCGAGATCGAAGGAGAGATCGGTGCTGCCTGCGGTGAACTGGTGCATTTCCACAGCGATCACATTATCGCCTTCTTTGAGCAGGGAGAGTGGCAGTGAGGGAAAGGAGAAGAACGTGTCGTTGTCGGCTGGCGGCACGCTAGTCGGGGCAAGGGTATTGTGAAAATAGACGGTGCCCGCCGTCATATTGGGCCGTGCGGCTTCCCAGCCGTTGATATACACAATGGCTCCATCATCACGTTTGATGCGCATGGTTAAGGCGCTGAGTTGGTCCTTGTTCGTGAGGTTGAAGTGGCGGCGGAAATGCGTGGTGATAAATTTCGAAGCACTGTTACCTCCATAGCCAACCGTGGTGACGGGACCGGCGCCGTAGCCAAGTTCCGCAGCGCCCGACGACCAGTTGACATCGGAAAAGGATGGATGCTTCCAATTCGCAGATCCATATCCATTGACAGGGTTATTGAGTGGTGGCGGGCCAAGCAGCACGATGTTGCTGGCTCCCAAAGCCTCGCCGAGATCGCGATATTTCCAAATGGCACCTGTGGGGATCAACGTTTCCATGCTGGTTGCGGCGGATTGGTAGGATTTGGCCCCGGGTGAAACTGCTCCCCCACTCAACCGGGGATCCGTATTGTTCGTTGTGAAATAAATCAATCCAGCGGTTCCACTCATCGTCACCTCATAGCCGGAAGCAACGTTGCCTCCGTGCTGACTCAGCACGGGAGCGAAGGTGGCTGGCAGCAGTCCATTGGTCCGAAAACGGCCCACCATGGTGGTGTTCAGACTTGTTAAAATGCTGTTTCGATAACTATCACGAGCCGCCACCCAGGAGTCGACGGTGCGGTAACCCCAGCGGGCCGATTCAAGGACGAAGGGAATTTCCAACTCGGTGGCTCGGGCGTCGTGACGGGCGAGAAGTCTGGCGGTAGTCATCGCCCCGTCATTGAAGTAGTGGCGTTGAATCTGGTCGGCCAGGGTGGCCTTGTAATCGGGGTGACCTTGATTGCGCAGCATGAGCATGATGTCGTCCGGGCCTTCATTGAGCGTGCGCTCCGATGGGTATCGGGTCCAGCCATCGGCATCATTAAGGTAAAATTGGAATCCACTGCCGATCGTATTGGGTCCGACGGCGCGGTGTTCGGCTTCACAATCGCCGGACATGAAGAGCAGCATGAAATCCAGAAATTGCTTCGAATCAAGATAGGGTTGGATGCCCAGCCAGTCGCTGCGTTTGGTGAGCATGGTATTCCAGAAAGCGCCAGTGCCATCATAGGGAACGGTGGGCGACCACGGTCCCCCTCCTTTATTGGATACCATCGCCTCGTAATTTTCGGCCTGACCTCCAAGGTATTCGGAGTGCATGGATGAATTCCAGCGTTCGCGCAGATGGTAAATCCCCCAATACTGTCCGTTGACCATGATATGAATGAAACGTCCATGGGGATTGAGATGCCCCATATCCAGCAGGGAATCATCGCAAAAGGCGCCAGAGAGATAATAGCCTCGATCCACCATATCGTGGGAACACTGGCGGAGATCCAGCGCATCGAAATCCTCCGCGGCCGGAAGATCATGCTCGAAGCCTGCGAAGAGAGGATACTTCAGTTTGCTGGCGCCGTATTGATCCCGGAAATAGAGCCGCATGCTTTGCTTTGCGAAATTCGTGACGTAGCTTCCGAACTGAGCCATGCCGCAGTCCTCATGGATATTGCCATTTCCAAATCCGATGAGTTCCATGGAAGTGGCGCGCTCGGCGCGGGTGATTTCACCACTGAACACCAGCGAGATCATCGGCAGGCCATTGAGCGCAGGCATCAACCTGGATTGATAAGCCGGATCCGTCATGCTGGACTGGTTCATCACTGATGATCCAAAAAGCTGGCTTGGAAAAATGTAAGTGTGGGTATCAACATTCGTCGGCTGCCATTCCGGCTTGAAGGCGGCGGCACGGACAATGGCGGTCGTGGCGATGGAAATGGGTCCGCTGTAAATGGTTCCGGTGCTCTCGGTGGGCACAGTGCCGTCCGTGGTGTAGCGGATGACGGAGCCCGGCGTCAGGCATGTGATCGCAAGCTGGAAAGGCGCATTGTAGATGCCACGCTTCACGCTGAAGGAGGTGTCGCTCACCCGGTCCAGGTAATAAGGCACGTTGTTGACTGCCCCGGGCGTAGGCTGGCCAAGAAAGGCTCGAACCTGTTGCGGAATGTTGGACGTGATGAGCTTCGGTTGGAAAAGGAAGTCTTCGTCGTTGGAAACATTGTTCAGCATTTGGATGGCCAGAAGGTTGGGACCATTGACCAGGGATGATTTAAATGCAGAAACGTCAATTTCTTCAATTTGATATGCCTGTGAGTCGTCCCGGTCGACGGTGGCGGAACTGTTCCAAGTCGGCGTCACCGGAGTGTTGCGTTCAGCGATTTTGCTGCCGTTGAGATAGGCGATAAAGCCGTCATCGTAGCGAACTTGCAATTTCATCGTCGCAATGTCAGCGGCGGAGGGAACGTTCAAGGGATAGCGGGCGAAGGCGGATGCATTCTGCCCAAACGCAGACAGTTCGATGTCGGTCTTGATGAAACCGTCGTAATTGGAAATGCTTTCGCCCTGCACATTGATCTCCCCGATGGAGAGCACATAGGCATCATCCTGGCTGCCTGCAATGCCTCCCTGACCGGAGAAATCGGGATCGCCAGCGCGTTTGACCCTGACATATTTTCCGAGCACCGCCCCCCCGGCCAACCCCTCGACGTCCACGTCGAGTAGCTGGGGACTGCTATCGGTGTTCTCGGGATTGAGCAGCGGTGAAGTCCAGACGACGGTAGCACCATCCGCTTCGAGGATTTCCAGCGTGATATCGCGCAACCGATACTGGCAACAGCCATCGCCACGATTATTGATCGTGATTTGGTAAATGAGCGCCCGGCCATTGAGGTCGAGGGTCCAGGTGGCATTGTGATCGGTATTCAGTGTGTGGGTGAAATTATTGGAAACACTGTCGTTGCCAAACGCAGCGATGAATCCGCCAAGCGTTGAGGATTGCGTGGCCGTGCCAGTCGGGGCCAGATTGCGAATGCCAGGTGGTCCGCCGGGGCCGATGGCGCGGTCATAGCCTATACCTCCCGGGCCCGAACCACTGGCCCAAGTTCCATCCGGCGTGTAAGCCGGGGAATTCCATGCCGGAGGCAACGCAGCGGAGGAGGCAGGAATCAGTATCTGCGGCACGCTTGCCGCGAGACGATCCTGGCTCTGGGTTCGCAGGCCGATGCCGTAGGTTAAATTCGATTTTTGCGCGGGAAATGGGGGCGCAAATTCATCCACCACTGTCCCGCCCGGCGAAGTAAGCGCGAGGTATTCACCAGAGGTGGCCAGTTGGAAATTGGTGTGTAATTGACTGCCTGCGACAGCTCGATTTTTCCCTGATGCGAAGACTACCAGATAGCTGTTCGGCGCCAACGTAACGGCTGGAAATATCCATTTCAGAGGAACAGCTTGATTGTCAGTCAGACCATAGCCTGCCAGGTTCACGCTGGTCGGGTCAGGATTCCAGATTTCAATCCAGTCTGAGTAGGTGCCATCCACATCGGCTAGCGCAGACTTGTTGGCCGCCATGAATTCTGAAATTAGCGGCGCGCCCGATCCCACTGAACCGAAAGCATGGAGCAGTAAGGCACCGAGCCACCACCAACGATGGGGCAGGAGTTTCATTTGGGGGGAGTTGGGAAGGGGGAACGGTGAGAGGACACCGTCACTTGGTGATTCTCACCCGGAAATACAGGATGTCCAGCGGGCCCGCCGGCGGATCGGCCGGAAAAGGAACGCTCACTACATCCATGATCTCGCCATCGGTCGCAATGACGTCCGGAATCTCCAGACTGGGCTCCCAATCGACCAGGTTCGCACTAAACTCTACGGTGTAGGTCAGGCCGGCCGCCACATAGTCCATCCGGCGACCAAAGATCGCACGCAGGGGCCATTCATTCGCAGGCGAAATTGTGGGAAGTCCGAGTCCTGTTAGAACGCCTCCGTCGTAGGAAATAGTTCCCAGTGCGGAACTGGTGGGATCGAGTTGAAATGCATATTCCACAAGGTTCTTAACCCCATCGTGCTCCGGGTCAGCGGTGGTAAGCGCATCGCTCCCGGTGTAGTAGTCAGCAATCCATGTTTGGTAGAGATCTGTGCTGGTTGAACCGAAGATGTCCACCTCCCCCAGCGACAGGACATAAGGTCCCTCGCCACCTGAGCTGTCAGGATCGGGGGCCCGGCTCACTAAAACGATACGTCCGTGCAGACCCGGCGGGAAAGTGCCGCTCAGCGAGGAAGGACCAGCCAGGACATTTTCTGGATTGAGCAATCCCGAGTTATAGACCTCGATGCCATTTTCATCAAAAACGCTCACCGTGATATCCCGCAGACGTTGCTGGCAGCATCCATCTCCCCGGTTGTGAAGTACGAAACTTTCAAGGGACACACTAGCGCCGAAATCAACCGACCAATTCGAGTTGTTATCGACGCCGTTCGTGTGGGTAAAATCTCCCAGGCTTGCATTCACGGCGCTGCCAGCGGGAAACCCTGGCCACTCGGAAGACTGGGCAACACTTCTGCCCGGGAAAGAGACGTGGGTGAGATTGGAACCTGTTGCAAGGGAAGGGACTGCTGGCGGTGCGGTGGTGGAACCGTAGATATCCACCTCGGCCATCGCCAGCACATTTCCGTCGTCATTATTTCCACCAAGCCCACCGGAGCCATCAGGATCCGGCGTCCGAGAGATGGAAACGATCCGAGCGGACAACCCTAGTGGAAAGAACACGGTAAGCGTGGCGGGTCCATTTAGAACATTCTCAGGATTGAGCAGCGGTGAGGTCCAAACCACCACACCATCTCCATCCAACACTCTGACCGTGATGTCCCGCAAACGATACTCGCAGCAAGCATAGCGGTTAAAAATCGTCATGTGTTCCAATTTGACCAAGGAACCAAAGTCCACCTCCCAGGAAGCCTTGGTATCCCCGCCCGACGTGTGCGTAAAGTTTCCGCCGTCGAAGTAAATTCCATCCACTGCATTGGGAGCCGGGTAGCCAATGTCAGAACTTTGCCGGACACACATGGTGGGAAAGCCAACGTGGGTGAGATTTGATCCTGCGGCCAGGGAAGGAATCGCCGGTGGCACGATGGTTGAACCAAAGATGTCCACCTCGGCCATCGATAACAAGCCACCTCCAGGCAGCGAAATGGTAACAATCCTAACAGGGGGCAGCCCAAGTGGGATGGTTAATGCAATCGTGGCGGGACCACCCAGAACATTTCCGGGATTGAGCAATGGGGAGGTCCAGATCACATCGCCATTTCCATCCATCAATCTGACTGTGACGTCACTCAGACGCTCCGGGCAGCAACCATAGCGGTTAAAAATCGTCAGGCGTTCCGGATTGACCAAGGCGCCAAAATCCACCGCCCAGTAAGGATTGGGATCCCCCACCGCTGTATGCGTAAAGTTTCCGTAGTAGTCCCCATCCAGGGCGGTGCCTGCGGGAAACCCACCATACTCAGAGGACTGCGTGGCAAGCCTGGTGGGGAAACTCACATGGGTAAGATTCGTGCCGCAGCCGACCGCAGGGATCGTGACGGGTGCGCCGTATCCCAAGATGCGCACCTCACCCAGCGAGAGAACTCCCTCCCCGCCGGGACTGGCTGTTCGGGTGATGGTGACGGACTGCCCTGCCAGACCCAGCGGAAACACGCCCCGGAGCTGCGGCGGACCGCCAAGGGTGTTCCCGGGATTGAGCAGTGCCGAAGTGAACACGACCACGTTGGAGCCATCCTTCACGGTGATCGTGATATCCCTCAGACGATCCTGGCAGCATCCATCGCCGCGATTCAATATTTCAAATCCCTGCAGATTGAGCATTTCGCCGAAGTTCACGATCCAGGAGGGATTCGCATCGCTTCCATCGGTGTGGGTAAAATCCCCCGCAGAGCCGTTCACCGCGAGGCCGGCTGCATAGCCTCCCAGGGTCGTCGACTGACTCACCGTCATTTCTGGCACTGAGTAGGTCAAATCAGACCAGGGTGGCAGCGGCGCAACCACATACGCTTTCACCTCACCAAGAGACAGCGTCGCGCCGTCGTGTTCCCCCTCGAGTGCAGGCTGGGGCGTGCGTTCTACGCGAATGAAGCGCGCGGTAGTGACCTCGGCAGGCAGATCCACATTGATAAAGGCCGGTCCACCCAAGGCATTCCCCGGATTAATTCCTGTCACAGTGTAAAGGACCGCGCCTGTAGAATCTTTGACCGTCACCGAAATGTCACGCAGGCGATACTGGCAGCATCCATCGCCCCGATTGTAAAGCCGGACGCGCTGAAAGGTTCGGTCGCTACCCAGATTTACCTCCCACCAAGCGTTACCGGCGGGAGATTCGGGCGGATTAGTATGGGTGAAATTTCCCAGATTGCCATCAATGCCACTTTCTGGAGGACCCGCCGGGTGCGTGGAGGACTGCGTCGCCGTGGATCCTGTCGCCGTGGTGATGTCCACATTTGCGAATGCTCCAAAAACAGGATGGCTGCCGAAAATGGTGAAGCCCAGGAAAATGAGGAGTGCGAGGTATTTCATAACAGATTGAATAACTATTGGGAGGGCACCCCCCTGTCAAATGAACAGAACCGCACTCCATCCGGACTCGGAGACTTGCCAGATCTCGAATGCTTTCGACATATCCACGGACATCCTTCTGCGTGACCCCTGAACCGGAACGCCGCTCCGCCCGTGCCGCCGCTCCTCATTGGCAACTACGGCGCTGTCACCGCGGCTGCTGTCCGCCGCTGGTTGCTGGAGCACCGCCCGCATGTCATCATCGGCTGCACCTGTGAGGCCCTCGCCCTCCTTTCCCGGGCAAAAATCCGCGTCCCCGAGGACGCAGCCTTCGCCGCATTTCAGATCCTCCGCCCCGGCCGCGACATTGCGGGACTCGACCATCGGCCGGGGGACCGTTATTTCAAAACCAGCCTGCCACACTGATTCGAAACAGCGCTCGTTTGATTTTCTGATGCCCTCGGTCCTTCCTTGATGACGCTCTTTGGCGTGTTAGGCCAGAGTTTGGTGCTGAGTTCATCGCATTTCCGGATCATGTTCCGGAAATCACCCGAATCATCCGTGCTGTCGTCTTGATAGAACGCGATGCCGGGGGCTTTTGGATAACATTCTTTGATTTGATGGGCCCGCTCGGCCAGGAGCACCATATCCAGTTTGCGGCCTTTGGCATCAGGCAACGGAGTGATGTGACCAAAGCAGAAGATTGTTTTGTCCCCCATGCCCAATGCCTGGGCCGCATCCATACGGCGGAGCGCCGTGTCCCAGTGCAGGAAAGAATCCGGACCATAGTGGGCAGCGGCGTGGGTATAAGTCTCTGCGATCACGAGATCCACCGTGCCATCCTTCACCAACTTCGCCAACGTCTCGATGGGATCTGTAACCCATACCGCAATGAATTGATCTGGCGCAGCCTTGCGTCCCTGCCGCAAACCCTCGGCCACCCAGCCTTCTATCGCAGGATTCTTCGAAGGAACCCATTCGTCCAGGGCGACTCCCGGTAGATGGGTTGGGTCCGCGATTTCTTTGCGCCAATAGTCCGGGCCCACCGCATCCGGATAATTTGTGCCATACATCCAGCGCAGCGCGGCTTTTCCAGCGAGGGCAGCCAGCTTCGGGTCCAGCCAGCCGCTGGCATCCATAGTCATGCCCGCGTAGAGACTCATATCCCGATGAAACAAGCGGGGTTGGAACCACACCCGGTGTGGTGCCTTGAGTCGAGCTGCGGAAGGTTTTGCTTCCTCCCCCAAGGCACAGCCCGCAGCCAGACCTCCCGCCACTGCCAGGAAATTTCGTCTCGTAGTTTCGGGGAACATCGTGTGTCTGATTGGCACTGGCTTTTTCAGGACGGCGCTGGACGGCGCTGGACGGGGGATCGAAATCGGATTGAGGAACTCTTCGGCTCAGGGAAGGCTTCTGCGGCGGCGGCGCAGCAGTGCAAGGTGGATTTACTCATGGCATCGCCGCGATGTCAAGGGGAAGGCTTCTGCGGCGTCACCTTCTAGATCAATCCCGCCGAATCCAACGCCCTTGAAGATCTCATCGCCGGGTGCGACACCTATCTCAAAGACATCCCTGGTGTCGTCCATTATCATGTGGGCAAAATGGTTCCAAGCCCCCACCTGGTCGTGAATCAGGCCTATCAGGTCGGCCTGAACCTCATCCTGGATTCCATCGAATCCGAACGCGCCTACCAGATTCACCCACGCCACGTCGAGTTCGTGGAAAAGGTCTTCAAACGCTGCTGCCTCAAGGCGGAAATTTTTGCTTTCGCGAAGTCATCCGGGTATCCCACCCCTTGCTTCCGAGTGTCCGGAAACAGGCCGCCGCCCAGATGCAAAGTCCGGGTGCAATCTGGTCAACCCACCCATGAGAGGAACTCCATCTACGCTTTCATTTCCAGTCCTGACAGTGTTCCGATGCTGGTGCCGAAGCCATCGGTTTCAATGCCGAGGCGCTGGAGGAGGTTGACGTAGAGATTACACAGGGGAGGTGGGCTGTCGGGATTGAAGGGGAGGTGCTGGCCGTGGCGGAAGCCGCCGCCGGCGAGGAGGACGGGGAGGTTTTTGGTGGAATGACTGCTGCCGTCGCCAAGGTTGCTGCCGAGGAAGACGGTGGTGTTGTCGAGCATGGTGGAGCCCTCCTCCCGGGATTGCTTGAGTTTGGCAAGCAGATCGCGCACGGTTTTCATGGTTTCCTGCTCCACGATTTGGAGCTGCGCGAGTTTGCCCGGGTCCTTGCCGTGATGCGAGAGGTCATGGTGACCGAGGGTGACTCCTTTGATGGGAGGGGCGATGCTGGAACCTGCCAGCATGATGGTAATGAGCCGCGTGGAGTCGGTTTGCAGGGCGAGGTGCGTGAGGTCGAAAAGGAGACGGGTGCGGCCAATGAGGTCGGCGGCATTGGTGATGTCTTTGGGTGGCTCCACGTCCACTTTGGGTTTCGGCTTTTTGGCCCAGCTTTCGTCGTTGACCATGCGCTGTTCGAGTTCGCGCACGCTGGTGAGGTATTCGTCGAGCTTGTCCCGGTCTTCGCTGCCGAGACCTGAGCGCAGGGAGTTGGCTTGCTGACTGACATCATCGAGGATGCTGCGGCCATCCTCCAGCCGCCGCATTTGATCCCGGACTTCATTCTCACCGCCCTCGAGGAACAGGCGGGCGAAGACTTTGGAGGGGGAGTTGTCGGCAGGAATGAGAGCACCGGTCCGGGTCCATGACAGGCCACCGGAGCCCTCTCCGGAAAGGGCCAGACTGGGAAATCGGGTCTGCGTTCCAATGTGGTCAGCCGCGAGTTGATCCAGCGAGATGGCATTGCGGAATCCCGGTCTGCCGGCACCTGGCACGCCCGTGAGAAAGCTGGCGGAGGCCTGGTGCGCAAAGGAGGAACTCATGCCCGCATGGGCGAGGCCGGAGATCACGGTGAAGTCATTTCGATACTCCCTAAGAATATCCAGATAGGGGGGCAGCGCGTAGTCCTTCCCGCTCTCAGTGGGAAAGAAATCGTCCGGATGCAGCCCGAGAGGAGCGCAAACGCAGACGAGCCGTTGGGGTGGCCGCTTGTCGGCACCGGATTTCTGATCTGCTGCAAAGATGTCGAGCCAGGGCAGGGAAAGCGCGATCCCGGACGTGCGGAGGAAATGGCGGCGGGAAAGGTTATTCATAAATCTCTATTTACTCTGGAACAGGGGGCTCTGCACCACTTGATGGATGAGGGATTTGAAGCCGTAGTTCTGCGCGCGCAGCCGGGTCACGATCGATTCGATTTCGGGCTTGTCCGTGCGCGCAGGGGCGGCACCGGTGGCGTAGGTGAGGAGCTTCCCGGTCAGGGAGCGGGCGAGCTGATCTTTGTCTGCGGCGAGGAGTTGCTTGAACTCATCGATATTCCTGAAGCTGCGTCCATCGGCCATTTTATCGCTGGGATCAACCGCCGGCCCGGGCCAGACACGGACTTGATGGCCATTGATTTCTTTTGGCTCCCCCGTGGCCCGGTAGTGATCCCTCCAGCCTCCAATCACGTCGAAACTCTCCAGCGCAAATCCCGGCGGATCGATTTGTTTGTGACAACTGGCGCAGGATTCCACGTTCCGATGCTTCGCGAGTTGATCGCGAATCGTGGTGGCTCCGCGAATGTCAGGCTCGATGGCCCCGACATCTCCGGGCGGTTTGGGCGGCGGGGTGCCGAGGATGCGATCCAGCACCCATGCTCCACGGATGACCGGGGAAGTGGTGGTGCCGTTGGCCGTGACCTTCAGCACACTGCCCATGGTGAGCAGTCCCCCGCGATGGCTGTCCGGCGGCAGCGTGACCTTGCGCATTTCCATGCCCTCAATGGCGGGGATGTTGTAGTGTCGGGCCAGGCGGGTGTTGAGAAAGGTGAAATCTGAGGTCACGAAATTCGTAATCGGCAGATCGTGCTGCAGCACCTCGTCGAAGAAGAGTGATGTCTCTTTCATCATCGCGATCTTCAGGATGTCGTCATACTCGGGATAGAGCGTCTGGTCCGGCATCGTCGCATCGATGGCTCTCAAGCCCAGCCATTGGCCGGTGAAATTGACGTTGAAAGCCCGGGCCTTCGGATCGTTCAGCAGGCGCTCAACTTGTTCGCGCAGCACGGCGGAATCATGCAGCTTCTGCTCGGAAGCCAGCTGAAACAACGTTTCATCAGGCATCGAACTCCACAGGAAATACGAGAGCCGGCTGGCCAGCGCGAAGTCGTCCAGCTTCGGAGCCTTTTCCTGCAGAAACAGAAATTTTGGCGAAACAAGGATGGCCCGAAGACCGACGCGGATGGCCTGCTCGAAACTCTGCTTTGCGTCCAGCCGCGATTTTACGCGGTCGAGAAACGGCTGGATTTCAGCGTCCGAACCAGGGCGGCGAAACGCCCGGCGTGCGAACTGCCTCAAGATGCGCTCCGCATCCTCCATCGGTTGCTCGGACACGACTTCAAAGCGTTCCGGTCCGACGCGTGAAAGCTTGAGATCACCGAAGATGGTCTTGTGACTCGGCGGCGGCCACGATTCCAGAATCGGGCCTTCAACATCGACCCACTGGATCACCAGACCCGGTCCCTTGTAATTTTCCGCACCAACTTTTTCAATCTCCGGAGGCAAGGCCGGCAAGCCTTCCGCGATAATACGAACGCGGTTCTCAGGCTCGAGTTGTTCCGTAAACTCAATGACTTTCGGTGTGTCCGCCGGCACGGCAAAGTAATCGATGAGCCGTTCCTCGGTCACCTCCTTCAGCGTGCCGGCCGTGACGCGGAAGGTGATGGGTTTCCCCTCGCTCTGGAATCCATATCCCGAGATGCGGAAACGGTATTTCCCCCGCACATGGCTGCGGAAGTTCCACATGGTCACCCGGATGTTGGCCGATTCCCATGAGGCGAAAATCGCCACGCCATCCGGGACGTGCCGGTAAACACTGCCCTTCGCGGCCACGCTTCCCTCCTCCCTGATGTCGAATCGTTTTTTCAGGATCCAGGGCTCCGGCTTGTTTGCGATGGCTTCATCCAGCACGCGGTCCGCAGCCTCCAGGTAACTGCGCATGAGGTAGGACGAGGTGTGCAGCAACTCCGCGTTGTTGTCGAACCCATTGGTGGAAGTGTCGAGTGGCAGCAGGTCCGCCAGGTCCACCTCCACCCCCAGCAGATCGCGCAGGGTATTGGCATATTCCGCCCGGTTCAGCCGCCGCATCACTACGCGGCCCTGCGTTTCCCGGTGGGCGCGTTCAGCCCCGGCGGCTTGCGTGTGGATCCACTCCAGCACCGTTTTTACCACCTCTGCCGCCGGACGCGGCTTCTCTTTCGGCGGCATTTCACCACTGTTGAGCTGGTCCCACACACTCAGCCAGTGCTCACGGTTCTTGGGGTTAGAGAAATCCTCCGTCAAATCGCCCACCGCAAAATGCCCCTTGGGCTTCTCCCCGGAATGACATTTCTCACAATGCTGTGCGAACAGCGCTGGAGCGGGAGATTCCGCCTCGGCAAAGCCGACCATCCCAACAAAAACCAGCCACGCTGCCAACCAAAGTCGGCGGTGTGCTGCACGGCAATTGTGGAGCGTTTGAGCGGGCATTTACCAGCACAACCGTAGCAGTCGGGAGGGGGCTCCGGCAAGGAGAATGGCTTCCGCGTTCAGCCAACTTGCTCCACCACCCTCCCCTGCCTTTCCGACGGACCGCGAAGTTGCACTTCGCCCCACGGCCCCTGCACCCCCCCAGCCTCTTTTAAACTACCAAAGCGTTTCCCGGTTCCGGATTTTTTAATCCAGTGAGCGAAGTGCAACTTCACGTTCCGGGATTTCTGCCTGCGGAGCCCCGGTTCCAGGGGATCACTCCCCGAAAAGCCCGTTTCCCCGCCTTCCACACAATCCCATTTCCCACTTGACGATCCACGGCATGGAGATAATTCATTTCCCCCGCAGAATTTTCTACATGCCAGGGTAGCTCAGTGGTAGAGCAGGGGACTCATAAGCCCTTGGTCGGAGGTTCAAATCCTCTCCTTGGTACTCTCTGGCGGACGCGTGATTAAATTGGCACGGATAAGTAACATTTCAGGGTTGCCAAAAATTTGCGGATTCGATTACTCTGCGACTCGCGGTGCCCTCGTTGGGCACTTATCCGAAAACCCAACCCTGTCCATGAAATCACTTACCACTCTCTCCCTAGCATTCGCTCTGGCCTCCACTGCGCAGGCCGATGTCGCCCAACCCGGCGGTAAACTCACTGGCAATCCGGCCATCCAACTGGTCAAGGTGGCCGATGGCCTGGTGGATCCCATCCATGTCGCCTCGCCCAAGGATGGCTCGGGCCGGCTTTTTGTTTGTGAACGTCCGGGGGTGGTTCGGATCATCAAGGATGGGAAATTGCAGGAGAAACCGTTTCTGGACATCAAGGACAAGACGCTGAGTTCCTTTCTTGAGGAGGGTTTGTTTGCCATCGAGTTCCATCCCAAATTCAAGGAAAATGGCATCTTTTACATTTCCTACTCCGATCTCTGGTTCAACGGGGCCACGATGCTGGTGCAGTATAAAGTCTCCGCCAAGAACCCTGACAAGGCCGACATGGAGAGTGCCAAGGTCATCATGCAGATCGATTTCCCCTACTGCAATCACCACGGCGGCAAAATGGCCTTCGGTCCGGACGGCTACCTCTATGTTGGCGTGGGCGATGGCGGCTGGGAGGGCGATGTGATCAGCGCCGGCCAGGACCTCCACACCCTGCTGGGTAAAATGCTGCGAATCGACGTGGAAAACACCACTCCCGACCGCGCTTATTCCATTCCCAAGACCAATCCTTTCCTCACTCCGCTGCAACAAATGACCTTGTTCGGCGTAACCGAAAAACAATTCTCCGAAACGCATCCCAAAGCCCGTCCCGAAATCTGGGCCTACGGCATCCGCAATCCCTGGACGTTCTCATTCGACCGCAAAACCGGCGATCTCTACATCGCGGACATTGGCCAGAACCATTGGGAGGAAGTGGACATGCAGCCCGCTGGCAGCAAAGGTGGGGAAAACTACGGCTGGAAATTCATGTGCGGCAGCAAGGTCTTCCCGCAGGTGGAAAAGAAAAATGCCGACGGCACCACCGCAATGGTCGATGGCGAAGGCACGGCGCGCGTTGGTGTGCTGCCCATCGCGGAATACAGCCATGTTGACCAAGGCATCTGCGTGATCGGGCTGGGTGTTTATCGCGGCAAGGAATACCCAAATCTCGATGGCATTTATTTCACCGCCGACTGGGGAACTGGTAAAGTCTGGGGCTTGCAGAAGGATGCCAAGGGAACCTGGCAAATGCAGGAACTGCTCGATCTGGACACCGCCCTGCGGCCCACCAGCGGCGGCGAAGATGAGGCAGGCAATGTTTACCTGACACACGCCACCGCCAATTACGGCGGCCCGGTGGATCCCTACACCAGCGAGAAGGGTGCCTTGTGGAAAATTGTCGCCGCCGACAAGGTTCCTGCTGGCGCCGTCACCGCTCCGCTGCAAAAGAAATAGTCGCACCCGCGTCCCATTGCATTTAGATCAGCCTGGGGTGGACGTTCGCCGTCCGCCCCAGGCCATTTTCAAGTCCCACGTTTTATGATTCGCTCCCTGCTCCTGTCCCTTTTAGCGCTTTGCGCTCCCTCCCTGCTGCGTTCGGAAGAGCCAGCCGCCGCTCCCGCCGATCATGCCCACCATACCGAGGCAGCCAGCGCGGGTCGGAAAATGGAATTGATCGAAGGCATCACGTCGGCGGATTTTCTGCGCCTGAGCAGCAAACCCAACACCGTGGAACTCGTGGTGGTGGCCGTGTTCACCGACGACAACTACGGGATGAATTTCAACGGCTATGCCAAAGGGGGAGCCCTCTACACGATTCCCAAGGGATGGACGGTGGAGGTCACCTTCATCAATCCCAGCCCAGTGCCGCACAGTCTCATCGTGGTGGAAAAGGACACGCTCAAAAGCATTCAATTCAAGGAACCGTATTTCAAGGGAGCCGTGGTTCCCGAGGCCCCCAAGCACCTCGTGGGCATGGCCTATGACAAGGGCACGTTCAGTTTCGTCGCCGATGAAGCGGGCGACTACGCCATCGCCTGCGGCTTCCCGGGCCACGCCGCCGCTGGCCACTGGATTGCCTTGGAAATCTCCGCCGATGCCAAGGCCCCGACGCTGAAGCTCGGGGACGCGGAAGCCCAGGCCGCCAGTCCGGCGAAAGCCAAGGATGCCAAGGCTGTAAAGGATGCCAAAGCCACGAAATAATCTCCCATGAATTTCCTCAGCCGAGAACGCACCGTCGCCCCCGCAGGATTCAACCGCTGGCTCGTCCCCCCCGCCGCCATAGCCGTGCACATGTGCATCGGCCAGGTGTATGGGTTCAGTGTGTTTAAAAAGCCACTCGGCGCGATTGGTTGGAGTGAAGCGGATGTGGGCGTGGCCTATAGCATTGCCCTGGCGCTGCTGGGAATCTCCGCCGCCATCTTTGGGAAATGGGTGGAGCGCAGCGGTCCGCGCAAGACGATGGTGGCTTCGCTAATTTGTTTCTGTTCCGGACTGATTATTTCCTCCTGCGCCGTCCGCTGGCATCAACTTTGGCTGCTTTATGTGGGCTACGGACTGGTGGGTGGGGTGGGGTTGGGACTGGGCTACATTGCGCCCGTTTCCACGTTGATGAAATGGTTTCCCGACCGACCCGGCATGGCCACCGGCATGGCCATCATGGGATTTGGCGGCGGGGCGCTGATTGGCAGTCCGCTGGCGGAGGAATTGATGACTCATTTCAAACCTGTCAGTTCCTGCGCCGGAGCAGCCGAGGCTCTGCTGGTGATGGCCGGCCTGTATGCAATTTCCATGAGCCTCGGAGCATGGTTGGTGAAGGTGCCTGCCGAGGGCTGGAAGCCTGCCGGGTGGGAGCCAACGGAGCACACCAGCGCCCTCGTGACCAATGCCAACGTGGCCGTGGATACCGCCTGGAAAACACCGCAGTTCTGGATGCTGTGGGTCGTGCTCTGCATGAACGTCAGCGCGGGCATCGGCATCATCGGACAGGCTTCGCCCATGATTCAGGACATGTTCAAGGTCACACCGGCGATGGCTGCGGGCTATGTCGGATTGCTCTCGCTCTGCAATCTCGGCGGACGCTTCCTGTGGTCGTCAGTTTCCGATTACACCGGCCGGAAATTGGTTTATGTGATTTATTTCATCCTCGGTGCCCTGCTATACGCCAGTGTGCCGTGGATACAGGGCCAGGGAAATGTCACCCTCTTCGTGATCGTCACCGGCCTGATCCTCACGATGTATGGCGGCGGTTTTGCCACCATTCCCGCCTACCTCCGGGATCTCTTTGGCAGTTATCAGGTGGGGGCCATTCACGGTCGTCTCATCACGTCGTGGAGCATGGCGGCCATCATTGGTCCCATGCTGGTGGACCGGTTGTCCAAGGCCAAGAAAGAAGCCGGCGTTGCTCCCGCGCTCGCCTACAACAATATTTTCTACCTCATGGTGGGACTTCTGGTGGTCGGCCTGCTGGCCAATCTCATGGTCCGGCCCGTCGATCCCAAGCACCACATCAAAGCCTGATCTGCTTATGAAACTCATCCTCGTCTGGCTTTTCGTCATCGCCGCCCTAGGCTGGGGCGTCTATCGCTCCGCCGTCAAAGCCGCCCCGCTCTTCCAACAGGCTCCGGCCAGTTCCGCGCGCTGAAATTTTCCTCGTCGGAAATCAATCCCATGCCAAGCTTGGCGGAAATGCGCCCGTCCTTTCCCAATTCCCTGCTGCCATCGCCCCAGATCAAAGTCTGCGGGCTGACACTTCTGGAGGATGCCCTGGTCTGCGTGGCGGCGGGCATCAATGCCATTGGCATTAATTTCTGGCCGAAATCCAAACGCTTCCATCCCTTCGCGCAGGCGAGCGCATGGCTCGACGCCGTGCCGGAACAGATCACCCGCGTGGCGGTCTTTGTGAATGCGGATGAAAGCGAAGTCACGAAAATCATGCATAGCGGACTGCTGGAGGTGGCGCAATTTCATGGCGATGAGTCCGATTCCTATGTGCAGAAATTTCTCGACGCCGGGATCCCCTGCATCCGTGCGCTGAGTGTGCGGACCCCGGAGGACTTGGAAAAAATCCCGCTTTGCCCCGCCCCCACCATTCTGCTGGATGCCTACCAGCCGGGCGTCTATGGCGGCACCGGTCGCACCTGCGATTGGGAACTGGCCGCGCAGGCGGTTCGGGCGTTTCCGGAAAAGCGCATTATTCTCAGCGGCGGACTCACACCTGCGAATGCCGCGCAGGCCTTCCACGAAGTGCGCCCCGCCGCCCTGGATCTGGCCAGCGGTGTGGAAATCAGCCCGGGAGTCAAGGATGCCGCCCTCATCCGCCAGCTTGCAAAATCCGTTCGTTCGGCGATGGCTCCCTGCCCCCCATGAACGCCCTTCTCCCCCATCGGCTATCACAACCAACGCCCCTGCTTGAGCGCCGCGTCAACATCGCCATGCGTACCCCTCAGCTGGTGACGTCCCGCTACCTGATGTTCCTCGTGGGCGGTTTGAGTCTGGTGTTTGGCGTTCTGACGCTCTGGCTCGACCAAATCAATGCGGTGCCGGGCGAGGCGATGTTCCTTTCGGCGCCCACCGGAGAAATAACCGATGGGGGCAAGGCCCTGGCAACCTGCGAAATGCATTTGCTGGAGGCTCTCATTGCCGGATTCGGACTGCTCACGGTCGTTCTCGCCTTTTTAATTTATCGCGCTCCGATGGCGGTTGCCATCGTGATTTGCCTGGCGTTCGCGGGAATTTTTTACGCGTTCCTTCGTCTTAATCATTCCAGTCTCCCCGCGCTCTATGTCCTTGCCAGCCTGGCCATCCTCGCGGTGGTGATCAAGACGGTCTTCAGCGCCGCACAATTTAATCAAAGTTTCGCCCGCATGGGCAGGCCTGAAGATCACTGACCACTTTCAGCTTCATGCCCCAGATTCACCCCACAGCACTTGTCCACGATTCCGCACGGCTGGCGCCTGATGTCATTATCGGCCCCTACGCGATTATTGAGGAACAGGTCGCTCTTGAATCCGGCTGCCGCGTGGAAGCGCATGCACAGATCCTCGCGCGAACCATCATCGGGGCGCAGTGTTCGATCGGGCGCGGAGCCATTGTCGGGGGCGATCCGCAATCGCTTTCGTTCGATCCCGCCATCCCCAGTCACGTGGTGCTGGGCCGGGGCAACCGGCTGCGCGAACACGTCACCATTCATCGCAGCATGTATGAGGGGAAAGCCACCATCCTCGGCGACGACAATTTCCTGATGGCAGGCAGCCACGTGGGCCACGATACCGTCATGGGAAATCGAAACGTCCTTGCGAACAACGTGCTGCTCGGTGGTCACGTTACCGTGGGAAACAGTGTGTTTCTTGGCGGCGGCAGTGTGTTTCATCAATTCATCCGCATAGGCGACGGCTCCATCACCCAGGGCGTGTCCGGCTTTAGCATGGATCTGCCTCCGTTTGTCGTGGGCGCCAGCATCAATCAGGTCCGGGGGCTCAACGTCATCGGTTTGAAGCGAGCCGGATACGACACCGCCACCCGCCAGGCTATCAAGCAGGCTTTCGATCTGATTTACCGCGGTGGAAAAAATTACCGCCAGGCCATCGAAGCGGCTCGGCAGCAAACCTGGCTGGAACCGGCGGAACGCTTCATTGCCTTTTTTGAATCGCGCGGACCCAAGGGGGTGGCTGCGCTGGCGCGGCAGGGTGTGGATTAATTCAGACCAATGACTGCAAATTACGAGTCCGCCTTGGCCTGGCTTTATGGCACCCAGCTCTTCGGCATCAAGCTGGGACTCGATTCCATGCGCCTTCTGGTCGCGGCCCTGAACCTGCCGCCCCAGCGGTTTATCCATGTCGCAGGCACCAATGGCAAGGGCAGCACCTGCGCCATGATCGCCAGCGTGGCGCGGGCTGGCGGGGTGAAAACGGGCCTGTTTACCTCGCCGCATCTGGTGAGTTATCGCGAACGCATCCAAATCAACGGCGAACGCATTTCCGAACAGGCGGTGGCCGACGGGCTGGAGAAAATTCGCGGCATCGTTGAAGCTTGGGATCCGCATCCCACGTTTTTCGAAATCACCACCGCGCTCGCCCTCGATTATTTTGCGCAGCAGGGGACCGAGCTCATCGTGCTGGAAACCGGCATGGGCGGCCGCCTGGACGCCACCAATGTGGTCACCCCACTCGTCAGCGTCATCACCCCCATCGCGCTGGACCACCAGCAGTGGCTGGGGCAGACGATTGCGGAGATTGCGGGGGAGAAGGCGGGGATCATCAAGCCTGGTGTGCCGGTTGTCTCGGCGCGGCAGTTGCCGGAGGCGGAGGCCGTGCTGCGCTCCCGTGGTCCCGTTGAAATGGTGGAGCATCCCTACACGTCCAGCCCACTCGCCCTGGGTGGTGAGCATCAGCAGCACAATGCCTCGCTCGCCCTGACGGCGCTCCGGGCCGCTGGTTTCGATTTTCCGCAGGAGGTCGTCCGCCTGGGGCTCGCGCAAACGACGTGGCCGGCACGCTTTCAATATCTCCGGCCAGACTTCATCATCGAT
Source organism: Akkermansia muciniphila (assembly GCA_943333275.1). Taxonomy (GTDB): domain Bacteria; phylum Verrucomicrobiota; class Verrucomicrobiia; order Verrucomicrobiales; family V1-33; genus JAGNEJ01. The sequence continues at coordinate 34,757 of CALQSQ010000019.1, read as the reverse complement.
GGCGCCCATAATCCGGCCGGTGCCGAGGCTCTGGTGACAGCATGGAAACGAGCCTTTCCCAACCAAAAGGCCCGGCTGATTTTTGGAGCCGTGGCGGCCAAGGACATCTGCAAAGTTCTGGAGCAACTGCTGCCCATCGCCACGAGCATACACTGCCTCACGCTGAAATCTCCTCGCGCCATGCCAGCGGCGGAGATTGCCGCCTTGGTGCAGGCGGTCGACCCGGATTTTCCCGTCCAACTGACGGGTTCCCTGAAAGAGGCGATGGAGGCGGCTTCCGGACTGACGCTGCTGACGGGCTCGCTGTATCTTTGTGGCGAGGCACTGGCGCTGCATCAGGGCGACACGGCATTTGAAGTCAGCGCGCAGTGAGGGCGGTTCCGTGACGGAATTCAGGGAATAATTCCCTCCGCCGCGCCTCCACTCCAGTGTCATGTCCACACTCGCCAACTTCCTCGGTTGGGAAATGCCTTTTGACTTTCCCTCGCCGGTCGCTCTGGTGGCTGCCAGCGCGCTGCGCACTCCCATGAGCGAACCAGACGACCAGGCATTTTTCCAGCACCTCGTCCAGACCCACTATCAGGATCTGTATCGTTTCGCCTTTTCCCTGGCCAAGCGCCCGGAGGACGCCTCGGACCTCGTGCAGCAGGTTTTTATCACCTGGGCCAAAAAAGGTCACCAGTTGCTGGACCGGTCCAAGGCCAAGAGCTGGCTCTTCACCACGCTGCACCGCGATTTCATTCACATGCACCGCCGCGCCGCCCGCGCTCCCATCCTGCTGGCGGATGAGGAATCCAATCTGGAGGAAATGGCCGGCATCACGCCCGAGATGGACCGCATCATTGACGGCAAGGCCGCCCTGCAGGCGCTTCAGGAAATGGAGGCCCCATTTGGTGAGCCGATGCGCATGTTCTATCTGTCCGATTTAAATTATCGCGAAATCGCCGAGGTGCTCGGGGTGCCCATTGGAACCGTCATGTCACGCCTGTCGCGAGGTAAGGCCATCCTCCGCGCTGAACTCTTCGCCGCCTCCCCGACATGAACCTTGAATCGCTCAAGCACCTTCTGGCCTGCCGCCGCCCTGGTGATGAATCCAGGGATGAACACGTCATGGCCGCGCTCCGGAAATTGCAGGACGATCCCGATGCCCTCGCCGCCGCCGAAGCCGAGCTGCATTTGGATGAATCCATTCGCGCCGCCCTGCACCGGGAGATCCCCGTGCCTGCAGACCTGGTCCATAAACTCCACGCCATTGAGCCTTCCGGCAGGATCGTTGGATTCCCGCGCCGGGCGGTTCTGGGCTGGTTGGGCGGGGCCGCGGCTGCCTTCGTTACCGGCGCTTATTTTTTCATGCGGCGTCCGCTCGCTTTCGAAGATTGGAAATCCACTGCCATCGCGTGGGTCAGGGAGCCAAAGCTTGAGAAACAGGATTCCCTACTCGCCGTGCTCAAATCCCATCTTGCCAGCAGAGGCGCGTTGGTGCCTGAGGGATTCCCGGCCAGACTGGTTTCGTTGCCGACCATCGGCTGCCAGTGCCTGACCGTGAACGGACAGTCGATCTCCGTGGTCTGTTTCCTGCGTAATGAACACGCCTTCCATACGTTCGTCACCCGGGCCGACAAGGTCTCCTCAGCAGCCGATTTCCTGGGCACTCATGGCCCGAAAATTTGGAGCGAGGCGGAAGGTTGGAACTTCGCGACCTGGCAGGCGGCGGACCAGGGCTACATGCTTTTGACGCAGGCTCCTGAAAAGGAACTGCGGGAGTTGTTTGCATGAGTCCTAGGAAATTAAACTTTCCGCCGGACTATCGCACCAGCCCTTCCGCCTTGTCCACTAGGCCCATGAATTCGCCCCGGTAGCCCTCGGCGTCGGCGCCCTTGCCGGCTTTGGCAAGCTCGCGGACCATCGCCCAGTTCAGGTTTCCGGCCTGATTGGAACCTTTGAGGAGCAGGGCGTAGCCGGCGACGGCGGTGGCGAATTTGGTATCGCCGGAGGCTTCGGCCATGGGTTTTTTCTGGTCGATGACAGGAAGTTCCATGAGCTGGCTGACGTCGGCGTCGGGAGCCTTGTAGCGAACTTTCACGGTCATTGAGTCGGGCAAATTGTTGACGACAGGCGGAGCTTCCTTGGCGGCAACAGGCGTTTGGTATTTCGATGGATCCACGGCGGGCACATCCAGCGGGGCATCCGTGGGGATGATTTCATAAAGGGCGGTGACGGTGTGACCTGCTCCCATTTCACCGGCGTCTTTCTTGTCGTTGTTGAAATCCTCCTTCGCGAGCATCCGGTTTTCATAGCCGAGCAGGCGGTAGCTGCGGACCTTCGCGGGATTGAAATCAATCTGGACTTTCACATCCTTGGCGACGGTGACGAGCGTGCTGGACATTTCTTCGGCGAGCACTTTGCGGGCCTCGCCGAGGCTGTCAATGTAGGCGTAGTTGCCATTTCCCTTATCTGCCAGCACTTCCATGGTGCTGTCCTTGAGATTGCCCATGCCGTAGCCGATCACGCTGAGGAAGACCCCGGATTTGGCCTCTTTTTCGATCAACGATTGCAAGCCATCGCGGTCTGAAATTCCCACGTTGAAATCCCCATCCGTGGCCAGGATCACGCGGTTGACGCCTTCCTTGATGAATGCCTTGCGCGCTTCTTCATAGGCCAACGTGATGCCGGACGCTCCATTGGTGGAGCCTCCAGGCTGGAGATTGTCGATGGCACCGAGGATGGCCTTCTTGTTCTCGCCATGCGTCGGCGGCAGCACGAGGCCGGAGGCTCCGGCATAGACGACGATGGAAACGCGGTCGTTCTCCGTCAGTTTATCGACCAGCAGATGCAGGCTCTTCTTCACGAGTGGCAGTTTGTTCGGCTCATTCATCGATCCGGAAACATCCAGGAGGAAAACGAGATTGGCATTTGGTCGCTTCTCATCCGTCCGCGCCTTCAAGCCGACGCGGGCCAGCCGGTGGTTTTCATTCCAAGGGCACGAAACCAGATCCGCCGTGATGGAACACGGCTTCCCTTCCGCAGGAGCCGGATAGTCGTAGCGGAAATAATTCACCAATTCCTCCAACCTCACCGCCTCCGCGGGTGGACGCTGCCCCATGTTCAGGAACCGCCGCACGTTCGCATACGAGGCCGTATCCACGTCAATGGAGAAGGTGGAAAGTGGCTCGGCAGCCACGCTGCGGTAAGGGTTCTCTGCGGGAGCGACGTAGGATTCGTCCGTCGGGGCATCGGGTTGCTGCGCCAGTGGCTCGGTCCGTGACTCACCAGCTACACGGTAATAACGCGCGTTCTCAGATTCCAACCCTTGGGCGACGGAAAGAGAGGCCGCCGGTGCTTTTCCTCTCATACCCACTCCATCGCCGAAGCCATCTCCGGAAACGCCGCCACGACTTCTCCCTGCCAGGCTTCTTTCGCCTCCGAGGCTGTCGATGGCAGCATATTCGCTGATAGGGGCAGGTGTAGCAGAGGAAGCCACATCAGCGAATAACTTTGTTTCAGCATGCATCTCACCAACACCAACGGAATCTGGTGCGGGGGCAATGGGGGCCTTTTGGCCGCTCGCTATGTGATGCTTGGCTAATACACTCGCATCTCCCTCGAAGCGAACCTCCTTGGAATCTACCTTCGCCTTCATGGCCAATGGTGCGGTTGCGACAGGGAGGGCATCAGCGTTGCCCGCAATCTGATTTCCTTGTTCGTTCCCTGCGGGCTCGGTTTGGGGCCCAGAAACAGCCCTGGTAGCTGGAGCCCCAGTGCGCGGAACCGGCGATGACCACAATTGGTCAACTTCCTGTAAGGCGCGAGCTCTCGTATGATCCTCGGTAGCTGCCAAATACGTGGTGAGCTCATGTTCCGTCTCTTCGAGCTGCCTGCGAGCATCGATGTTGTTGGGATCTATCGCAAGGATCTCATTAAACGATTTCCCAGCCTCTTCGAATAGTCCAAGGTCACGATACGCCTGTCCCCGCTTAAATAATATCGATACCTCTACAGGCTGGCTGGGAGGCATGGCAGGCCCCATAGACGGTTTGTTATCCGCTACCAAGCTCGATTCCGGTTTGGAAAAATACGGCATGGCGAGCCAGACCGCCACGGCAGCGGCAGCAGCAGTGCCAAAGGCATAGATGGGCCAGCGTTTTTTCGGCGCACTGTTGGCGGCGAAGGGGATGGTTTTCGCGATGGCCTCCTTCTGCTCGGCGGTCAGCGCGGCGGGGGCGGCATTTCCACCAATGGTTTGCTGGAGCAGCTGGCAGAACTCGCGCGTTTCCTCGGCGTATTCCTGATCCTCCGGGGAGGCGGCGAGGAGGGCGTCGAACTTGGCGCGTTCGTTGGCCGAGAGTTCTTCGAGGGCGTAGGCGGTGAGCTGTTCTTTGGAAAGTGTTTTCATGGAAATAAGGAGTTGGGAAATTTAAGATTGGGTGGCCATCCAGCTGGTGCGAAGGGCTTGGACGGCGGTGTGGATGAGCCAACCGACGGTGCCGGTGCTGACTCCGGTGGCGGCGGCGATTTCTTTATACGAGAGGCCGGTTTCAAATTTGAGTTTGATGACCTCCCGCTGTTGGCTGGGGAGATTGGCGATGAGTTCGCGGATGTGGGAGGCGGTGTCTTTGGCTTCCAGAGCGGAATCCGGCCCGGCGGACGTTTCCGGCAGGGCTTCAAGGGTGAGAGTGTCCATGGGTGCGAGGCGTTTGTTTTTGCGCTGCCAGTCGATGATGCGGTGGCGGCAGGTGGTGAAGAGCCAGGGGGCGAGTTTCTCCACATCACCATCCTCCGGCGGCCGGCCGGACTTGCTGAGGCGGAGAAACGTGTCCTGCACCGCATCCCGGGCCTGCTCCCAGTCTCCGCATAAGTTGTGGGCGAAGCTGACCAGGGGACGTTCAAAACGTTCCAGGGCGGCGATGACCCAGTGGGTGGAGAGATTAGGCGGCAGGCTCGACATGTGACTTGCAGTTAAACTGCAAAACGCACGAGTCGGCTATTTCTTGGAAATAAAGAAAGCTTTTTCACTCATGCCCCCACCGGAGCCTGTCCCAAGTCTGCCGGGGCAGGCTCTTTCGCGTGGGCGGCGGGCTTGCCCCCGGGGTTCATGAAGGGCCGTTCAAAGAAATACCAGGCGAAATAACTGAAGGCATACACCGTGCCCAGCACCAGCAGGAACCCCGGCCAGTCCTGCTGCCAAAACGAATCGTCCGGAGTGCGCAGTTTGGCCCGGCGCAGGTTGAAGATGATGGCCCAATGCCAGAGATAGGTGCTGTAGCTGATCCGGCCCATCCACGGCAGCGGAGTATAGCGCAGCCAGCGGGCCGCGCCCACAGGCCGCAGCCAGAGGACCAGCAGAAAAATGGCGGTGCCGCAGGCCAGCGCGGGTTGGTACCACAGCATCGACGAGCGCCGTTGCACGAACTCCGCCGTGAACGCCTCATGGAAATGCCAGTAATCCTCGAATTCCCCCTCCATCGACAGTGCCAGCGAATAATGCCGGTAAAGTGCCCACCCCGCCAGCCCCGCTCCCACCAGCAACAGCGGCACCACCACCCGCGTGCGCTGCACCGCCGCCATGACCCCCGGCTTCAATGACAGCGCCCCCGCCATGATCCCAAAGGCAAACAGATCCATGATACACAGCCAGTTCCTCATATTGTTGGCCAGCGTTACGGACTCCGCACTCACACAACTCCTCAGAATCAAGGCCCCCACGATCATGCCCGCCGTCAGATACCACAGCGCACGCCTGCGCATCCACACCGCCGTCACCGCCATGAACAAATAAAAGGTCCACTCGTGGCTCAGCGTCCAGAACGGCGGCACCACCCCGTCCCCATAGGCATCGAACCAACCATACGTCAGCGTCAGATGGCTCGCCACATTCCCCAGCGTGTCACTGAGGGATTCATTCACCAGGAAACTCGGCGCAAACAGCAGCACCATGAACAGCAGGCAGATCAAATACGGCGGGAAAATCCTCGCCGCCCGCCGCTTCATAAAATTCCACGGTTGAAACACCGCCGACTGCAGCACACTCCGCGTGATGAGAAATCCACTCAGCGTGAAAAAAATCGCCACACTCACCAGACGCTGGTGCGTGTAACCCGGGGGCACCACGGCAAACCCGCACTGCCCCATGTGTTGAATCACCAGCAAAAACGCAATCAGCCCCCGCAGGCTGTCAAAGCTCAGGCGTTGGGCAGTGGAAAGAGCGAGGCGGGGCGGCAGGAGGGTGGTCATGCAGGAGGGGGCAAATGGCCCGTGACTTACCTGCATTCCCGACGTTGTAAAGACCTCAACGCGCTACCATTTGCTGCTCTTGACGGCGAGGTATTCTGCGCTGTCCTGGTTATATTGCCCCTTCACAACCTCCTTGATGGATTGGAATTTCTCCCAGCCTGGGGATCAGGCGGGATCGGCGGTGGGTTCCTCGGAGTCGGGGAGCTGGAGGAGGACTTCGGCGATGCGGCCTTCGAGGCGGTCTTCGGCACATTGAATGCCTTCTTTGGCGCAGCCTTCGCGGAGGATGTCGATGATGGGGAGGAAGGTGCGGGCTTGTTCGAGGAAGTCGCGGGCGACGTTGGGATCGCCTTCGGCGGCGTAGACGCGGCCTATTTCAAAGAGGCATTCAGCGCGCATGTGGGCGTTGGTCCAGAGGCCGCGGACGGTTTTGGCGAGTTCTTCTTTCTCGGCATCAAGACAGCGGAGGGTGTTGGCGAAGTAACCGATGCGTTCCTTGCCTTCTTCAGTCCAAGTGGCGAGGGTGTGCCAACTGAGGCTGCATTCAAATCCGGCATCATAGGCGCGCTGGACTTCGTGACCGTAGTGCTCGGTGTGGACTTGGCGCATGGCGTGGTCGTCGGTCTGGCTGAAATCGAGCATTTGCCCGACGAAGGTTATCATGGCTTGGCCGAGGCGTTCGTTGGGCTTTTCTCTTTTACGCTTGCTCATGAGGCTTATGAAAACCAGGGATGGCGAAGATGCAATAAGAGTTCAGGGGGTGAGCTGGACGGCGAGCTTGATGGCCTGGATCATGCTGTGGGGGCGGGCAGTGCCGTGGCCGGCGATGTTGAAGGCGGTGCCATGGTCGGGACTGGTGCGGGCGATGGGGAGGCCGAGAGTGACGTTGACGGCGGTATCGAAGTCGAGGAGTTTGAGGGGGATGAGGCCCTGGTCGTGGAACATGCAGAGGACGGCGTCGTAGGTGCCCTGGGCGGCGGCGTGGAAGAGGGTATCGGGCGGCAGCGGGCCATGGAAATGCGGGGCCGGGGCATTGAGGATGTCCACTGCGGGGCGGATGATTTCGATTTCCTCGCGGCCCATGTGGCCGTCCTCGCCTGCGTGGGGATTGAGTCCGGCGACGGCGATGCGGGGAGTGGCGACACCAAGTTGGAGCAAATGCGCGAGGAGCAAATTTCCCACGCGGACGATTTCCTCCTTGTTCAGAAGCGCCGGAACCCGGGCGAGCGGTTCGTGAATCGTGACGAGCGCCACGGTCAGGTGCGGCCCGGTGAGGAGCATGGCGTAGTTGGCGACATCGAATGCGTGGGCGTAGAATTCCGTCTGACCGGGAAAGGGATAGCCGATAGCGGCAAGATTCGCCTTGGCGACGGGTGCGGTGACGACGCCGGCAATTTTCCCCCGCTTGAGCAGGGCGACGGATTCCTCCAGACTATCCCAGGCAGCCCGGGCGGATCGCGCATCCGGCTTGCCAGGCTGGAATCCCTCGCTGGAACCAAGGATACGATAACTGACATCGGCCGGGAGTTCACCAGAGGCGAGGGCGAGGCGGGTGACCTCGGGTCCGATTCCACAGGGGTCGCCGAGCGTGATACCGAGGGTCACCGACTAGAATTTTTTGATGTTGGCCTTGGACCGGACGCGCTTGATCCAGGCATCGTAGAGTTTCTTGCGGGCTTCGAGCTGGACCATTTTCTCCAACTCCGGCTCCACTTCGCTCATGGGCTTCATCTTGCCGGGTTGCTTGGCTTCGACGTAGAAAAGGTAGTAGTTGTCGCTGTCCTCGATGATCTCACTGATGGATTTTTCCTTCAGGCTGAAGGCGGCATCGGCCATTTTACCGGACATGGCGGACTTGTCGATGGTGCCCCAGTCGCCACCGTTGGCGGCGTGGGAATCCACGGAATAGGTCTTGGCTTCGGAAGCGAAATCACCGCCTTTGAGAACCCTCTGGCGGATTTCCTGAACGAGCTTTTTCTGATCCGCGGGGGTGGTGGTGACATCGCCGCCGATTTTGCTGACGGTGATGGAGCGCAGCTTGATGTATTCCTTCTCGCGGAACATATCCGGGTGCTCTTTGAGAAATTTGGCCTTGTCATCCGGCGTGGCAATCCCCACGTCCTTGGAAGCATGGGAGCGCATCATTTGCACTTTGAGCATCGTCTCCCGCACCGTGCGGAATTTCTTGAGGGTCATGCCATAGCTTTTCAATTCCTTGATGAATTTATCATAATCTCCAGCATAAGTCGTGCGGACGAATTCTTTGACATCCTCGTCGACGTACTGGGCTTTGATGGGTTGCCCGCCGCTGATTTTTTCATACTCCGCAAGAATCAATTCCCGATCGATGAGGGAATCCAGGGCCTCACCCCGCAGCTTGGCTTTGATTTCCGCCGCCTTGGCAGGATCGGAGATCTGGGCGTCGATCTGGCGCAGTTGATTCCGAAGGGATTCATCGACCTCGGATCGAGTGATGGGACGTCCGTTGACCGTCGCGGCAAGGCCGTTGGAGGCTTCCACTGTGGACCACTGGGCGCGGGCACTGCCAATTTGGACTTCTGGTGCGAGCGCATGATCGATGGCAGTCCGGGGCGCAGCATGGGTGGCTGTCGCGATCAGGAGAGGACAGATCCGGAGGAAATGGCGGGCGGGCATGGGTCGGTTGGGTTGATGGCTGAAAAGACTGAACTCTTGGGAGTGTGAATGGAACTTGGCGGAATTCCACTATTTCCTTCACTTTCTCTGGGGCACCGATTATAAGGCAATCACCTAAGCCCCCCTCATCCTACTCCCACACCTGGGATTGCCTGAAGATAATTTTTCGACAAACCGCCAGCGCCGTTTAGGATGCCCCGCTGACCGCCCGCCCGCCGGCTTGCGCCAGTTCTCCCAAAACCATTTTCCGTCAACCCGCCAACCCAATCCCATGAGCGAACGCACCACCAGCCTCGACCCCACCACCGCCCACGACGACAAGGCCCTCGTCAAAGAGTTAAATGAAGTTTACGCCGCGATGAAAGTGCAACTCGCCCAGGTCATCGTCGGACAGACGGATGTCATTGAGCAAATGTTGATCGCCATTTTCTGCCGTGGCCATGCCCTGCTCGAAGGGGTGCCCGGACTGGCCAAGACCCTGCTCGTCTCCACACTTTCGAAGGTGCTGGACCTGAGTTTCAAGCGCGTGCAGTTCACGCCCGACCTCATGCCTGCGGACATCACCGGCACCGATATTCTTGAGGAGGATCACGCCACTGGTAAACGTTCCTTTCGTTTCGTGAAAGGCCCTCTCTTTGCCAACATGATTCTCGCGGATGAAATCAACCGCACCCCGCCCAAGACGCAGGCGGCCCTGCTGGAAGCCATGCAGGAGCATCAGATCACCGTGGGGGATCGCACGTTTGAACTGCCCGAACCCTTCTTCGTGCTCGCCACCCAGAACCCCATCGAGCAGGAAGGCACGTTCCCGCTGCCTGAAGCGCAGTTGGACCGGTTCATGTTCAACGTGGTCGTCGATTATCCCAATCTCGCGGAAGAACAGCAGATCATTAAAAATGTCACCGGCACCTACAAACCCAAGGTCGAGAAACTGCTCGATTCCGCCTCCGTGCAGCGCCTGCAGGAAGTGGTCAAACGCGTGCCGGTCGCCGATCACGTGGTGGAATACGCCGCCACCCTCGTCCGCGCCAGCCGTCCCAAGCAGCCGGAAGCTCCCGACTTCGTCAAGGAAATGTGTGCCTGGGGCGCCGGTCCTCGTGCGGGCATTTACCTGATCACTGCGGCGAAGGCCCGGGCGATTCTCCAAGGCCGTTTCCACGCGACCACCGGGGACGTGGCCCATTGCGCCTACCCGGTGCTGCGGCATCGGATTCTGACCACGTTCAACGCCGAGGCGGCGGGAATCAAGAGTGATCAAATCATCAAAATGCTGCTCGATCATTTCAAACCGAAGGCTGATCTGGACATTTAAGAAACTGCTCCAGTTCCGAACCCTCCTTACCGCATGGCCACCACCCTCCAGGCTCTCGAATACATGCGCCTCCTCCCGGATGAGGCCATGGCCACCCTGAGCCGGCTCGAACTGCTGGCGAGGGCCAAGAAGCAGGGATCCAAGAGCGGACGGCATGTCAGCCCCAACAAGGGCTTCAGCGTGGTCTTCGCCGAACACCGCCAATACACGCCGGGCGACGATATCAAAAATCTCGACTGGCGCGTCTACGGCAAGAACGACAAATATTACATCAAGGAATACATCGAGGAAACGAATCTCCGCGCCACCATCGTCGTGGATGCCAGCGGTTCCATGAACTACCGCGGCGAATCCTCCAGCCCGGTGAGTGGCAGACCCGTAAGCAAATTTGAATACGCCCAGTATCTTTCCGCAGCCCTCGCCTACCTCATGGTGAAGCAGCAGGATGCTGTCGGCCTTGTGACGTTCGATGAAAAAGTCCGCACGACCATCCGTGCCGCCAGCAAGCCCAGCCAGGTCCGCATCATTCTGGAGGAACTCCACGCCACCAAATGCGGCGGCGATACCCAACTGGCCCAGACACTGCACGAAGTCGCCGAGCGGATTCCCTCACGGGGGTTGGTCATCATCATGAGCGATATGTTCGACAATGCCGATGCCATCATCGCCGCCCTGCACCACTTCGCCTTCAAGAAACACGAAATCGTCCTTTTCCACATCATGGCGGAGGAGGAGTTGACGTTCAATTTTAGGCAGAGCCAGGAATTCAAGGATCTAGAACCCCGGGCCATCAAGATCAAAGTGGACCCGCAATCCATCCGCAATGCCTACCTGACACGCGTGCGCGAGCATGTCACGAAAATGGAAAAGGTCTGCGGCCAACTGCGCGCCGACTACGTTCCCATCACCACCAAGCAGCCGTTTACCAAGGCCTTGAATGAATTTCTGGGACGCCGGTCCTTCCGTCAGCGCTAGGTTGGTGTCCGGCCATCGCGCCGACCCGCGGCGTAGGCTTCGAAAACCATGCGAATCTGGTCCCGCACGGTGCGAAACACTGCAAGTTGTTCCTCCTCCGTGCCAGTGGCATGGGCCGGATCCACGAACCCCCAATGATGGCGGTTCAACTGCCCCGGAAACATCGGACACGCCTGATCGGCATTGCCACAAACGGTGATGACTGTTTCCACATCCCGATCGAGAAATTCGTTGAGGTGCTTGGAGGTGTGCTGGGAAATGTCGATCCCCTCCTCCGCCATGACTTTGATTGCCAGCGGGTGAACGTAGCCGGCGGGTTTGGAACCGGCACTGGCGACCACGGCGGTGTCGCCGAGCGCGCGCCGCAGAAACCCTTCGGCCAGATGGGAGCGGCAGGAATTTCCGGTGCAAAGGACAAGAATGAGGGGTTTTTTCATGGTTGGGGATTTGAGTCAGTTGGTCGACAGCAGGCCTTGCCTTGAAGAATCCAGGCGGTGGGAACTGCCAGGGCCGCGCCCAGAAAGGGGCCTGCAAAATAAATCCAAAGGTGTTCCAGATGACCGGATACCAGCGCCGGAGCGAGTGAGCGGATGGGATTCATGGAGGCACCTGAAATCGGCCCGGCAAACATCGCTTCCAAACCTATCACCGCACCAATCGCCAATCCGGCCGTGATGCCCTTTTCCTTGGCTCCGCAGGAAACACTCAGAATTGTGATCATCAGGAACCAGGTCAGAAAAATTTCCAAAACCAAACTCTGTCCTTCCGTGCCGGTGGGAAGCGTGGCCCCAAGCTTTGCATCGAGTGGAAATAATCCGTGCAGCAATGCGCTGGCCGCCATGGCACCCGCACCCTGTGCCAGGAGAAATCCGGGCACCTTCGCCCAGGGAAACCTGCCCGCCAGACTGAAGCCAATCGTGACCGCGGGGTTGAAATGCGCTCCGCTGATATCACCCAACGCATAGATCAGCGCGAGGACCACAAGACCAAACGTCAATGCGATCCCCACATGCCCCAGCGCCGCCGTCTGATCATCGATCACAATGGCCCCGGTGCCTGCGAAAACCAGGATGAAGGTGCCGATGGCTTCGGCCCAGAGTTCCCGGAGGCTTGTTTTCATGATCTCAGCAGCAGCCCGGCGCACAGCAGGCGGCCCCGGTTGATTTTTGGGTAGCCGAAGGAGGCAGGCAGATTTCGCGAGCGAGACAGTCGGTATGCTTGCGTTCCAACTGAAAGATGACGGCGGTGTCGGTAATCGTGTGGGAGGCAATGGGATACTGCGAAAGCACGCCATCCTCGTATTCAATCTCCAGCGGCGCTCCGCCACCGGGGAGGAGCAGTGCGGATTTCTGGAAAATTTTCACCAGTTTGCCCACCGCCAATCGGTGATCCTCATCATCCCCCACCCACGCCTGAATCTGGCAGGTGTCGGTCTGGTGCAATTTACCGCCACAATCGAGGAATGTCTTCTGCACGCGCCCGACCTCGGTGACATGAAAGGATTGCGGCACTGTGCTTCCACCCGGCAGGACCAGTTGCAGGGTTTTGTCGGGATGTTGGCTGAGGAGGGTATAGAAGTCGTGGAGAGTCATGGTTTTGAGAGAGTGGCGGAGGTTGTCGAACGGCGGCGGACCAATTTGGGGAGTCGTTGCGGACCGGGGCAGTCGCAGTCGTCACGCCGGGCGAGGCGGGTGGACTTCCGATCCGCGAGGTCTTGTGGTAGTTCTCCGAATTGTTTGAACCACGGTGTGAGCAGCGGGCGGTAAGCCTGCGCCACCTTGTAATAAATCCATTTCTCACACCTCTCACTCACCAGCAGGCCGGATTTGCGAATGACCTGCAGGTGGCTGGAGAGCGTGGACTGGGGCAATTCCAAAATGTCCGCCAACTCACAAACGCACATCGCATCGGCAAAAATCAGCCGCACAATCTGCCAGCGGGTGGCATCGGCAAGCGCCTGGGCAAAAGCAACGGGATCATTCATCGATGTTCATCGTAACGATAATTACCGATTTGTCAAGCCTCCCGACCGCCCTCAAATTTCAGCCTCTGATCGTCTGGCTGAATTATGCCTTGCTGGCGCAATACACAGATGTTATCGGGCTGAACGAGAATTGCTTTTTTCCTATTATTCACTGGATTCATGACCATGCTGCCAGCCGAGGAAATCACCCTGCGGGATGGTTCGAAATTTAAATACACGAATTTCCTGAAAGCCGAGCCTGGTGGCATCAAGGTGGAGTACGCGGATGGAATCAAGAAGATCCCATTTGAAAAACTGACGGACGCGGATCGCGAAAAATACTCCCTGACCGTTGAAGCCTTCAAGAAATAGCGGGCGGAGAAGGAGGAGAAGGACAAGGCGCAGGAGGAAGCTGCTGCGGAGGATGATGCGAAGGACCAACAGGCTGACAAAGACGCCAAGGCTAAACTCACCAAGACTCCGCGACTCGTGACGATCGAGCAAGTGAAGGCGCATTGGATCAAATTCTTTCCCGAGCCGTCGGTCCTGGAGCGCAATGGCCGCGAGAAAAAGCAGGCCCACGCGCGGCTGATCGCAGTGATCAAACTTGGCAGGTACGACAACGAAGCCGAAGAAAAAGCCCTCGTTTGGAATATCTCCGAGTATGAACGGTGTGAAAATATTGAGGCGGCCAATCGTTTGCGCGAGGACCTCAAGGCGGCTCGTTTGAAATTGGTTGAGGAGAGCAAGCTGGCGCTGCAAAAAACGGAATCTGACCGGGCCGCTGTCGGAACCGTGCTAACCCTCGCTGCCCTCAAGCCGATGCAGGCGCAACTCTCCGCCATGGGCTATACGATTCGTCAGTCTCGCTGACCTGATCAGGAAACGCGCCGCTTCGGAATCAGCATCAAATCGCCCGCCCACCGGGCTTGGGCTTCGTGGTGGGGGCCATGTCGGTGACTTTGATCACGGTGATCTTGCCGCCGCGCTCGTCTAGGAAATCGATGGTGCCGGTGACTTGATACCATCCCATTTCTCGGAATTCGGGAACGGTACCGGAGAATTCAATGGGGAAGGAGACGGGCCGGGCATCGGCGGCGCAGCAGGTCATTTGCAGTTCGAAGACGCGGAGGCGGTTTCCGCCAGCTTTGCTCATGGTGTCGTTCACGACTTGTGCGGTGGTCTCGACGACCTGGCCCGCCAGGACTTTGCGCACGTCGGGATCCCCGGCGATACTCCACAGGTCGGACACCGAGAGTCGGAAATGGCCTTCGGGTGTTGGCGGGGCGTATTTTTTGAAATCTTCGAGCGTGAATCCGGCGGGGGTGGATTTGTTGTCCTCCTTCACCTGATTGACCAAGGCTGAGGATGCGGCAGGCGCATTCGTCGCAACCTGACTGTTGGCTTGAACCCGGAGGAATTCATCCGTCCAATCCGAAGGGGCAAAACAAGCCGCCAGCACCACCGGAACCGTCAGGATGGCCAGGGAAATGGCCTTGCTCATTGCGGTGCCCTCGTCGTGATGATGCTCATGGCCTCCGTCACCGTGGTCATGGCCGCAGCCGGGAAACCGGTTCCGCATGACGAAATTGAAGACAGCCACTACAAACAACAGGAGACCTCCGACCAGCGCCTGCTCACGGAAAATGCCCGTGGTGGTCAGGAAAGGAGTGACTTTGCCGGAGGCCACGTAATAAGTCAGCACCGCACCCCAGACCACCAGCGCAAAGGTTTCAATCGTGAAAAAGACCCCCTGCCCGTGGCTGTGGTCGTGATCACAATGGTCGTGGGAATCCTCTGGAGCGGGGGAAGCGTTCATTTCGGCATAGCGGGTTCAAGGATTTGATGCCAGCCCTGGCACAGCAGCCAGGTCAGGGAGGAAAGCGCGATGACGAGCAGGAGCACGGCCCGGCGCTGGAGGATCGTGGAATAGAGGAAAATGAGTTTCATGTCCATCATGGGACCAAATACCAGGAAGGCAAGTTTCGCGGTCTTAGTGAAAAGGGAGTCGGCCGCAATGACAAACGCATCCGTCGTGCTGCACAACGAGAGCACAAAGGCCAGCACCATGAGGATCAGCGGGGCGAGCCAGACATTGGAAGCGACGCTGTAAATCTGTTCCTGCATGGACGGACGGAAAACAATCTGCGTCTTGAAGATGGATGCGATCATCACGCCAATGATGAAATACATGCCAACATCCACGAAATCTTTCTGCGCCGAACGCAGCGCCTGCACGATTCTGCGACCATCCCGGTTGTCGGCTTTCACATCGGGGGCCGCGGAGAGAGCCGCATTGTCCTTGGCGGCTTTGAGCACGCCGGGACGCAGGATTTTCTCCGCAGAAATTCGCGTCATGACCAACCCGATGATCACAGCGATGATGTAGCCGAGAATCAGGCGGCTGCCCATCATCATCCAGGGCTGGCTCGGGTCCCGGGGATTGGCAAAAGCGGAGAAGGTGCTGAGCGCCACGATGGGATTGATGATGGGCGCGGAAAGCATGTAAGTCATGGCGCAGGCGACGGGCAGTCCTTTGGAAACAAGGCGACGGATCACCGGGACGATGGCGCATTCACAGACAGGAAAGATGGCCCCCATGAGCCCGGCGACGAACACGGCGGCGATGGGATTTTTCGGCAGCAGCCGGTCCATCATCTTGGACGGCAGATAGGCATCGATGATCCCGGAAATAAGCGCTCCCAGCAGGATGAAGGGCGCCCCTTCCAGCACGAGGCTGAGCACCATGTGAAGTATATCCGGATAATTCATCGGTTGGATGGTTCAACTCGCCGCGTTGGCTGATTTCGAGTCAGTAGCGGGCTCTGAAGTGGGGGTGGCAGGCATGGAATCCGTGAGCAGCCTGCCATCGATTTCGCGGGGGCTGGTATTGCCAAAGAGGCGGTTGAACAGGCGCTTGGGCAGGCTTTTGCCCGCATCCTCCGCGGCCAACTCGTCGGATGCCTGGGCCTTGGCGGCTTCCCAGGCGGCTGCAAATCCGGGGGCCTGCATCATCATGCGTTTTTCAGCCCGGGTGAAGGTTTCGAGATCGCGGGTGATTTTCTGATCAGGCTTTTCCATCAACTGCTGCACGCGCACGCGCAGGTTCTCGTTTTCCTTGCCGATGGATTCCTTTTCCTTCCGCACGGTCTCGTATTGTCTGGCTTCGAGTTCGAGCTTGTCGCTGAGCATTTTTTTGTAACGACGCAGTTCGCACTTGGTTTTGAAATGCGACCAGAAACTGATGCCAAAGAACAGCAGGCCAATTGCCAACCCCCAGGCGAAGGGGTTTTTGATGAATTCGAGGAAGGTATCCATGCGGTAGGGGGGGGATGTTGAGAACCGAGAGATAAGATCGCTTCCGGCGGGAGTAAACTGGAAAGCGCCTCCGATATCGTGGAAACTTTTCCGGACGGGGCTCATCGGCCCGGCGGGATTTCTCGAAAAGAGAAATGGTGCTCGGAGCGGGACTCGAACCCGCACAAGTTACCTCATACGCCCCTCAAACGTACGCGTCTACCAATTCCGCCACCCGAGCATTTTACTGAACCATGGAGTCTTTTCGACAAGGGAACGCAGCCAGCCTTGCGGTGCCTGCGTGAAAGCCCGTAAACCGATCTCCCCGCCGTCGCAAGCAATTTATTCACGAAGGCACTGTCCCTGCGCCAAATGGAATCGTTTGCCGTTCGTGCGGTGTTGTGGCAAACCGAAATCCTGCATCACGCCAATCCATCCTCTTCATGAAATTATCCCCAGCCTCCCGGTTTCCCCTGCACAAAATATTCTGGTGGCTGCTACCGCTGTGCGGCACTGGGTTGATGTTTTTCTGGAGTGCCCGCAATACCACCAACGTCCCAAAGTGGGATGCCTACCCGATCATTGCGGATCCGTTGGTGAAGTCGCTGGATGGAACGCTGACGTTTGCGGACCTGCACAGCCAGGTGGTGGACAACCGCATGCTCTTTCCCCGCCTGATTCATCTGGCACTGGCACACCTTACGAAATGGAGCATCCCGGCGGAGACCGCCGCCACTGTCACCCTGGGTGGAATCAGCGTTCTGATGCTGGCGGGCCTGGCGCGACGCACCTGGCCGCAGGGGGGCTGGTGCCCCTGGGTAACCGCAGTGGTGACCGGGACCCTCTGGTTCTCACTCAGCGGATACATGATCTGGACCTACGGCCCGTTTCTGTGTCATGCCATGGTAGCCCTGCTGGCGGTGGCCCAAATCTGGCTCTTCAGCCTTTCCGTACCTGTAATGCGAAAAATTGTCCTTGGCTGCCTGCTGGCATTTATTGCGGCTGAATCCTTTATTTATGGATGGCTGAGCTGGGGGCTGCTGGGTTGGCAAATCCTTGGATTGTGGCTGAATCAGACAATTCGCCGACGCGAATTTCTCATCCTGATCGGAGTGTTGTCCGGGGTGATGGCCCTCACCTGCTGGTGGTATTTCACGAACTACACCTTTGCCGGCAAACCCGGCCTGGCCGGACGCATGCTCAGCGATCCCATGCGTTATGGAAATTTTTTCCTGCAATGGCTAGGATCGGGCTTGGGAAATCCCTGGCCGGCTATGGCCAAGCCGGCCCGAGTGGCCCTGCAATATCCGGTCGCTTGGTGGGCGGGGCTCGGAGTGCTGGTCCTGATGATCCTTGCCGGGTTCCTCGTCTTTAAAAACCGCGGCTCACGGCAGTCTGCCTGGCCATGGTGCGGTCTGGTCTGGTGGGGGGTGGTCGGAGGGATACTCGTCACCATTGGCCGGGCGGATTTTTCCAGCGAGGCTGCCTTTTGGCCTCGATACCAAATTTTGGTCTATGCCGTCTATCTGGGAGTGGGGGTCGTGCTCTGCCTGCATCTCCAGCGTCTGCGCAGTCAGTGGAAATGGCTGGGAGCCGCGCCCCTGGTGCCTGCCCTGATTGGCTGGGCCAATGGATCGGTCACCGGCTATGCCGAAATGCGGGCGGATTTCTATCGTTCGCAGGCCGTGCATGGGGCGCTGGTGATGAAGGACGTGGCTCCCGATCCCGTCCTTTTGAATCAAGCCTTTCCGGATAATTTTCCCGCCGTGCAGAAGACCCTCAACTTTCTGGCATCCCGCGGATACATGCACCCGGGGCTCGTTCAAAAGGACAGCGTGCAGGCCGCAAAAATTGACCGCTCCTCCCGATTCGAAGGGGAAATCTCTGAGGGTGAATCTACTTCGGACGGCAATGTAAGTCTGACGGGATGGGCAGTCGACAAGCAGCGGTCAGGCCCCGTCGATACCGTCGTCATTTCCGTGCAGCCTGAAGGCGGCGAGGAAGTATGGTGGACCGTGGCTACCAAATCCAAGCCCGCCAACAAGCAGGCGCTCAAGCTGAAACTCAGAACAGCCAACTCCAGGATCGGCTGGGATCTCGGGGCCAATGAAACGATCCAGAACCTATCCCGCAAGCCACTGCCCGCTGGGAAACTCACCTTCCGGGCCTACGCGTTGGATGTGAAGACGCTGGTCTTCCATCCTCTGGAAGGTGAATACCGCCGCGAGTGAGGCCGGGCCCGCAGCTAGTCCTCCGATGCCTTCCCGCTCCAGGGGCCATCGAGCGGCGTCGTGTGGGTTTTGGCGAGCACCTGTTTCCCAATCACGGTCTTCGGACAGGCGCGTTTGATTTCGAAGAAGAACCATTCCTCGCCCTTCACATCCTTGTTGAACAGCCAGGTTCCCGCCGAATTTAAAACGTCGGCCTTTTCCTCCGTGCCATCCTCCAAAAGTGCGGCGGCCTTTTTGGCAAGCGCGGCGGCGATCCACCGAAAGTGGTTTCGGAAATCATGCGGAAGCGCGGATTTGGCGAGCCGGGCTTTTTCCTCGGCGCTGGGAGGGACTCCAAATTTGATTTTTTGGGTGAGCTTGGGTTGCGTGGTGGCATCGGCATTTTCATCTTCGCCGACGTTTTCGTCCGGCTTCATTCCCGTGCGCCGGGACCGCAGGATCGAAGTGGCGGCAAACATTCCCTCCTCCACAGCATTGTCTGGTTCCGCCTCCGTGCCCATCAGATCCATGCCAGCCCAGCGGGCGATCCAGGCCGCCTCCCACCAGCCACGAGCGCGCCTTTCAGCATCCAGGGACTTGTCACTGGCCTTGGCGATGGATTGTAAATATGTGTCCAACAACGGCTGCACCGCCTTTGGGAAATAGGGCCTGGCGGCGACCTCCTGGTCCTCCCGCACCATGCGACGCGCCAGCATCCACCGCAGCCGCCAGGCGATGGCATCTTGAACCCTGGGCGAGGCGGAATCTATTTCCCCCAGATTGACTCCAAATTGCAGCATCCCCAAGGGATCGGAATACCTGGCCCCGTCACTTTGGGGAGTTTCAGGTTCGGCCGCAGGTTCGGCGGGTTCGGGAACCTTGATCACCGGATCGAGGATGGACCGGTTGAGGTTGGAGGATTCATGCAGCGCCGGTTTTGGGTAGTGTTTGTCAACGTAGGCTTGGAGTTCCTTCAGGGTCATCACGCGCTCGCCGACGTAGGCCGCATCCACCCAGAATCCCGCTTCGATAAATGCCGCGAAGGCCTCGGCAAATTTCGACTGCGCCAGCAGCACCATGGCCTGATCGCCCTTGGCGGACGCCCGCGGCGTCGGCACATATTCCGAATTCGTAACCTCCAGTCGCTCCTCCGGCCCATATAGACTTTGCGCCTTAGCCATCGCTGCGGCGGCCTTATCCAGCTTTCCATCTCGCAGGGCGAGTTTTGCCGCAAGCCAGAGCGCGAGTCGGGAGTCCGCGGGGGCCAGCTTCAACCACCGCTGCGCCTGATCATACCGGGCACTGCGATACGCCAGCCACGCCAGCCGGTCGGCATCCTCAGCCTTGGTTTTGCCCAAGCCCTCGATGACTTTCAACCAATGCCCCGGGCTGCCTTCGCCTTCTTCGTTCTCACCCTTGTAGCGGTTGTGTTGATCCGTGCCCATGGCCAGATGAAACCGCGTGACAATGCGTTGCAGCAATGCGTCCTGCGCCATTGCCTGCCAGTCGGGGGCCTTCGGGGGATCTGCCGCGGGCTCGACGTCGTAAGACCTTCCGAGAAACGAACGAACCAGCTGGCGGATCGAGATAAATCCCTGGTTATCGCCGGTCGCGAGTTGTTTGAGATACAGCTCCAGAGCCAGCTTGGGGTTGGAAATTTTGTGTGCAAAGGCCTCCCAGCCATAGCTGGCGGCGGCTAGTCCCAGGGCATCGTTGTCGCCAGCGGCGGCCAGTTCACGGCATTTTTTAAAATGCGCCGGTGCCTTATCCAGAGCCTCTTCCTGAATCTCCAATCTCCCGAGCATATAGGATGCCCAGACGCTGCGGGAATGTCGTGCCTCTGCGGGCAATTCCAGCAGGGCTATCCAAGCCTTGCGGGCGTCTGCGTAGTCTTCCGCTTGATAGGAAATCGCTCCCCGTTGGTAGAGGGAAAATTGGTCCTTCGGAAGCGGCGATTTCGACAGCTCACTGGGTTCTGGCGGAGCCGGGTCCTCTTTAGGCTCCTCAACAGGTTCTTCTGGAACGGAATCGGACGGGGCGGCGTTGGCAGGTGGTTCAGGGGGATGGGGACTGAGTTCTTCGCGTTGTAATTTCAACGTTTCGCGAAGCTCGGCAGCGTTATCCAACTTCACGCTCCCCGACTTCACCGCTTCATCAAACGTGGCCAGATCCAACTCTGTGATGTCTCCATCGCGGACAAATTTTTCCGGAACCTTGATTTCCCGGGCCAGGTCCTTCATCTCCAATTCAAACCAAAATTCGGGCGACTTGATGGCCGCATACTCGGGGTCCTCCAGAAGCATGATGGGATTGTACATTCCCGTGGCCTGGACCTGCGGACTATTCAGAAGGAGGCAACTGACGCCAACCGCAGCGCTCATTTTTTGACACCAGGACAACCTACCGAAGCGAGATGGAAAGTTCATGATGGGAACCTGTAGCATCAAGACGCAGCCAGCCCAACGATTTCTCATCGCCAGGCAGCAAAAAAGCATCCGAAGTTCCCGCCACCTTTCTGAACTCCGCGCGCCCCGGTGTCGCCGGGTCCTGAACCAGTGTGTAACCCGCGAGAGCATCGCCCGCGACGATCCCTCCCCCACCCTCCGGCAATTGCGCCACGATCCTCTCGGGCCACGGAGCATCAGCCGCCCCTTGGTTTTGCAGGGTCAAATCCACAGGATTTTCACCTCGCATGGCCAAGCGAACATCGGGCTTGGGAACCTTGCCGGCCATCACCGCCTCCAGCGTCGGCCAGCGCCAGTTCCGGCTTTCCTCCGGCACGGGCAATCGATACCACAACAAGCCACCGAGCATCGCAGGCCGGTCCGCCATCCAGTCCCGCACCAATCCCGCGATGACCTCCGGCGGAGAAACATAGGAGACCAGTTCCGTCTGCTCCGGCCAGGCCCGGCGCGGTCCCTCCGAATCAATCCCGATGACTTTTCCCTCCGCGTTAAATCCCACCACGGAGCGATACGTCGGCAGCGCCACACGAAAGGGCACGCCAAACTCCGCCGCACGTTCCACCCAGCGCAAGGTCTGTTCCGCCTGGATCAGCGATGGATCCTGCGGATGGCGCTGGGCTTTTTCCACCGCATGGACTTGCAATACAAATCGACCCGTCTGTCGCGCCATCGATTTTAAAATCGGAGAATTGAGCCAGTCGGGCAATGCCGTGAAGGAAATCGGAATGGGGGCAGCCGCCTGTTGCAGCAACGTCAGCCAGGTTTGATAGCCCGCCAGTTTCGCGGTCGCCGCATCGAAATCAATCTGCACCTCCGCAGGCTGGCATCCGGCCATTTCTGCCTCCTTGATGATCTCGCGAAGCCAGGCGGCAAGCTGCTGCGTGCGAGGGTCGGTGATTTCATACGGCCCCGGCCAAGGGCCAATCCGCATTGCCAGCGAAATGGGAATGCCCAGGGAAAGCAGCCGTGGGAAATCCAATTTCGGACGCGTGACCGCAGGTTGTTGATCCCGCCAATCCACCTCGGCGGCGAGCACCGTCAGCCCGGAAAATTTCCCACGCGCCTCCGCCACAGCCTCCCGGACCTGGGAAGTCCAGACCCTTTGCCAGACATAACCCTCCTGAGTCAGGGGACCTGCGATCCGGGCAGGCTCGGGTGTCTTTTCCCGACTGCATCCGCTGACACTCCAGCCAACCAAGCCCCCCGCAGCCTTCAGCAAGCCACGACGCTTCAACGCCGCACCGAGGGAAGCTGTCCCAAAGGAATATTTCGAAGTCTGCACGCACCTCCCCTACCCCAGTTATTGAAATACTCCAGCGTTCGAACACGCCTGGATCATGCCTCCGAAATTCCCTGATTGCGCCACCGGGAGATCGTGGCACTGGTGGCGGGACGATGCCCAGGGTATTCATAGTGGTGGGAGAACGCAGCGGGGACCGGCATGGAGCCGGGCTCATGGAAGCGTTGCGGAACAATTCTCCCGCATGGGAATTCGAGGGACTGGGTGGGCCGCAGATGCAGGGCATCGCCGGGGATGGAGTGGAGGATTGGGTGGAGGAGGCAGGGGTGGTGGGCGTGGTGGAAGTGCTGCGGAAATACCGCTGGTTCAGCAGGAAGATGGCCGCGACGCTGGCGCGCATTCAAAGTTCCAAGCCCGACGCCGTGGTGTTGATCGACTACCCGGGCTTCAATCTGCGTCTCGCCGAGGCCCTGCGGGCGGGGGGATTTGGCGGCAAAATCATTTATTACATCAGTCCGCAGGTGTGGGCATGGCATCGTGGGAGAATTCCCAAGATGGCCAAATGGCTGGATCTCATGCTGTGCATCTTTCCCTTCGAAAAGGAACTCTATGAGGGATTCGGACTGCACACGGAATTCGCGGGGCATCCGCTGGTGGCGTGGCATGGCCGACAGGGGCCGGGACCGCCGCGGGAGGATGGGCTGGTGGGGCTGTTTCCTGGAAGCCGCAAACGGGAGATCGCCAAACTCTTCCCGGTGCTGCTGGAGGCGGCACATTTGTTGTCCGCCAAATTTCCTGATTTAAAATTTGCCGTCTCCGCCGTCTCGCCACCGCTGGCGGCGGTCATGCATGAAATGCTGGCGATGCACCCCCTGCCGGGCCTGCGCATTGAGACCGGAACCGTTTACGATCTCATGCGCCGATGCACCGTCGGAGCCGTGGCCAGTGGCACCGCCACGCTGGAGGCGGCGATCCTCGGCCTTCCGCACTGCCTGATCTACAAGGTGGCGACGCCCACCTACTGGATGGGGCGCATGGTCATTCGCGTTCCGCACCTGGGGATAGTCAATCTGCTGGCGGGTCGCGAGGTGGTGCGGGAACTACTCCAGGGGCAGTGCACCGCCGCCGCCGTGGCTGCGGAATGGGAACGCCTGCTGGCTGAACCGTCCGCGCGCGAAAATTTGCAGAAGGAGTTCAAACGCATCGTGAACGAACTGGGTTCGGGCGATGCCTATGCGCGCGCCGCCGGGCTGATTGCCGAATGCCTCGATGGCACTACTTCACATTCTTGACCGTGTAACCCTTCAGGTCGGGCTTGAAGCAGTCGGCGGGAAGCGCAGGATTCTCCTTGAGATTGATGAAGGTGCTTTCGATGCGCGAGCCATCGCGAAAGAAAAACTGCAACCCTCCCAGCGTGAAACTGCCGTCATGAATCAGAAGGATGAACTTGCGGACAATCGGGTTCGAGCCCTCGGCCAGTTTGGTTTCGACCTGCCACATCGCGCCGTTTTTCGTGACGGCGGTGATGGTGAATTTCTTTTGAAATTCTTCAAAGCTCCGCGGGAACCCGCTCTCCAAAAATGCGACCCCATGGTCATCGGCCTTTTGCTGGAGCTGCGAATGTGCAATGACCTCGGCCTCCATTTTTTCCGGACGCTGAATCGTCAGGCTGTCGCCGGATTTCATGGTGGCTATCAGTTTGGCGGATTGCCAGCGGATGGAATCGGGCGCGGCGAAGGAAATGGTTCCGCTGGATTCCAGGGGCTTGCGCACGGTCTTCAGGTAACGAAGCTGGGTGAAGCTGGCGGTGAATGTTTTCAGCTTCGAGGTGCGCTCCACCCATTGTTTCACAGGGGCAAGATCGAGGTCGGCTGCGACACTGGAGCCGACGCCGAGTATCAGGGACAAGAGGAGAAACAAGGATTTCATGGTCGTGGGGGGAGGAGGAAGACTAAGGTGCCTTGGCCTTGAGCAGAGGGGCCGCCAACTGGGAATAAACCTCGCGGCTGATGTAAAAATACTCGGAGATGT
Source organism: Akkermansia muciniphila (assembly GCA_943333275.1). GTDB lineage: Bacteria > Verrucomicrobiota > Verrucomicrobiia > Verrucomicrobiales > V1-33 > JAGNEJ01. The sequence continues at coordinate 10,378 of CALQSQ010000019.1, read as the reverse complement.
CCGTGCAATGACCAATGTAAAACAGCGCCTGCTTTCCGTCGCCGGAGGGAGCAAAGGAGAGCTGAATGGTTTTCAACTGGGGTTTGTCGGTGCTCGCTGGATCTGGATAATATTCGACATCGACCTCAAGTTCCAGCGTTGGATGCTGCAGGGCCTGATGCCCCTCCGTCAACCCGGAGATCCAGTCATTCACGTTGAGATTGCTCAGTCTGCCGAGCATTCGCTCCACGGCTTCGCGCGCCAGCAGGGGCGTCACGTCGGCTTCCGCCCGGGTCGCCTTCCAGTCAAAACTGCGGGGAGGGCTAGTGAGGATGACCGGTGGCTCCGCTCCCTGGGTCTGCTGCAGCCGGCGCACGCTGGGCCTGGCGAAATCGAGGATTTGCAGATCGCGCCATTTCAGGGACTGGGCGGGCACGAGTCCGTAGTGATCGGGAAACATGAGGAAGACACTCGGCTCCCCTTTGAAGTTGGCGTAGAGCTTTTCATCCGGACCCTTGCCGAACTGAAGCACAAGGCTGTTCTCAGGCGTGACGGCTCCCAGTCCCAGCTTGGGGTCATGTTCCGGAGTGGCAAAGGTGATCGTCTGGAAGGGATGATCCAGACCATAGTCCGCTGGGGTCGTCAGACTGTCGGTGATGTATTTTCCGATCTCCGCCTCATTGAGGGCCTTGATGGTTTTGGCGACGCGATCGTTGCTGGCCTTGATGAAGGTCTTGTCAGGTTTCAGCATGCCCCAGCGCTGACCAATCCGATACAAATTAATGGATTCGCCCTCCGCGTTGTCGATCAGAATGGTGGTAATTTTTTTGATATCCAAATCCGCCAAAGTATTGGCCCGCAGGTCATTCGGAGATTCGGGAATGGCCTGGAGAAAACCGGCTTCGATGGTGAACCACGCCTTGCGATCCGTCAGATAGCCGGTCACCGAGGCGGCCTCCGGCGTGGCGGGCGGATAGAGACGGATGGCGCAAGGCTTCCCGTCGCCTTGGGATTGAAACTCCAGTTCCACAGCCGGAGCCGGTGGCAATCCGCTGGGATCCGGCCCCGGTGGCAACAACGAGGTGACGCGGGCGGAGGCGAAGAGCCCGACCAGATCATCGATCTGATGCTGATCACCGCGGGCTTTCAGGGGCTTGGAAATGGACCAGGGTGTGGCCTCCTCTCTGCCGGCAATCAATTGGCGCTGCACGGCGATTTCCCCGGCCGCTCCCGGATGGCGGATCGCGAACCCCACCACGCTCTGCGATTTGAAGGGAAGCAGCAGTTGATCGCGCATCTCGGCCATGGGCCGCGACATTTCATCGCGGAAATGGGTGGTCTTGGCGTCCGGCTTGGCCAGAACGAGATAGACGTCGGAGCGGTCATTCTTTCCCGGAGCCTCGACGTAAACGGTATCTCCAATGGCTCCGGTTTTTCCAATTTTCAACCGCCCCAGCGTTTTGCCGTCGCCGCGCCAGGCGATGGTGTAGGCATTCTGGTCATCCAGGCCGAAGGCGGTGCGGTCGGAGTCTTTCAAGTCCCTGCGTGAAAGTGTTTCCACCACCTGTGCGGACTTGGCGAGATCGAGCAGGCGCTGGGCCAAGGCCGGGTCCAGCCGATCATCAAAGGGCTCGGTGATGAGCCAGACCCCATCGCTCGGGCGTTTTTTAAATTTAACCGTTCCGCTGGCATTCTTGAGCACCATGCCGTCCACCTGGGCCGGGTCCAGGGCTGTAAGATTGATGTCCTCCCGGCGCTCCAGCGTGTTCTGCTGGTGGCGCTCCCAGAAGTAAACAAACGTCCCGAGTGCGGCGACCAGAAGGAATAAAAAGATCGTGGTGCGTGGTCGCATGGCAGGGAGAAATTAGCCTCGGCGCGCCCCCCAGACCGCGATACCGAGCAGGAAAACCGTGAGGGGGAGCACCACGGTGGAGAGCATGAAGATGCGGCCCTGCTGCTCATCCGAGACCTTGACGCTGAACATCGTCTTGGGCGTGGGGTTGATTCCAATATAGTTTTCGCGCTGCAGCAGCCAGTTGAAGCAGCTGCTGGCAAAATCATAGTTCTGGGGCAGCAGGTAATCCGGGTCCAGGAGCGAGGAATTGGCAATGACCACCATCCGGGAACTATCCACACTGATCTGGGCATCCTTGGAGGCACCGCGCTCCATCGAAGCGGCGATGTAGAGCGGCGGCAGGTTATCGCCCTCATCCGCCTGGGGCGACACATCCAGATATTTCATTTCCCCCCAGTAGCCGGTCGTGGGGCTGAGCAGGGCGCGGATGTCAATATTCTCCGTGCGGGGTTTCTCGGCTTCGGGCGTGAGTTTGAGGGAACGCGTCAGGCCGGGAATGGTGGTGACGGTGCCTTTCTGCGGCATGGTGATGGGACTGGCATCGAGAAAGGTTGATTTCACTTCAAACAATTTCTCGGTGCCGGAGGCCGTGCCGTAGGTGCGCAGGACGCGATCCTGCTGGGGCACGACACCATTTTCCGCGAGGAATTTCTCCACCAGCGGCGTGTTGAGTCCGGCCTGGCCATTGAGCATGAAGAAGAGGGCGTGACGTTTGCCGTGCCAGTAGTCGCGCACCATGGAGAGTTCCCGCTCGTCGAAGTCATCAATCATCCCCACGAAGAAAACGGCATTGGCATCCTCGGGAATCCGCGGCTCCTGATCCAGGCTGAGTGGGAGTACTTTCATGTTCTGGCGGCTGACCATGCTGATGATGGTCCCATTGGCATTGCCGTCCTTGGTCGTGCGCAGTTTGCTCTTGTGGGCCACGAGATAAACAATCGGCTGGTCCCCGCGGGCCACCGCCATCAGGGCCGAAGTCAGGGCCGCCTCCCCGGCAAATCCGGCCAGCACCGGCCGCTGATTGATGTCAGCCGTGTATCGGAAGAGGCTGGCCTGGGGGATGTATTGCGTCGCCTTGCCAGCTTCTCCGGCTGGGCGGTCCGCCGACTCGTTGGTGCTGGTGGTCGGACGGACAAAGATTCCCAGATCCAGCTGAATATGGGAACGGTCGGCCTCCATGGCGAGCTTCTGAAAGGCTTCCAGATCCTTGTTGGGGTCGACGATATCAATTTTCAGCTTCGATCGTCCTTCGCGATGAAAGCTGTCGGCCAGCTGGGCCATGTCCTTGTGCTCCTGACTGTCCTTGCGGGAAATGATCGTGATCGACAATTTTTTATCGAGCTGCTTGAGGAAGGACAGCGTGTCCTCTGAGAGCGTGAACTCGCGATTGTAGGTTTTGTCCCACTGGCGGAAATGGCGGATGCTGAGGTAGTTGATGATCGCGAAAAGCACCAGCCCCAGCAGGATTTGCACGGACACGTTGATGCCGATCTTGCCGCGCTGAATAGTCGGCGGCGTGTCCGGCGCAGGGGGCGGAGTCTCGGGTGTGGGTGGAATTTCTTCGGACATGCAGAGGGGGCGGGGAAATCAGGCCTTCCAGCGGCGGTATTCCAAAACTTGATGGGTGATGGTCAGCAGAAGAACCGTAAAACTCACGTAGTAAACGATCGCGCGGCTGTCGATCAACCCAATCGTGAAATACGAAATGTGCTGGGTGGTGGCGAAGTAGTTTACAATGCCCATGTACTCCACCGGAACATCCTTCGCCATGAGCAGCAGGAACATGCCCAGCAGAAAATGCAGCAGGATCAGGGTGAAACAAATGATGGCCGCCACGATTTGATTTCGCGTCAGGGCGGAGGCCAGACAACCGACCGCGATATGGAAGAGGCCGATCAGCAGGATGATCAGAAACGCACCGCCGAGTGATCCCAGCGGAATGAGGACCCGGCCGTCTGACACCCAGTGCAGGATGCCCAGGTAAACCAGATTCGGAATCCACAGAATGACATAGAAAATGAAGGCCGAAAAGAATTTCGCCAGCAGCACATGCACCGCCCGCACCGGGGCGGTGAGGAGGGATTCCAGCGTGCCGGTCTTTTGCTCCTCCGCAAAGAGACGCATGGTGATCAGCGGGAAGAGAAAGAAGAAGTAGAAGAAAAACCACCGCGGATAAAACGTCCACTGGACGATGCTCGTTTCCGTCGGCTTCTCACCCATGAGGGTGATGGCCTGGGAGAAACTGAAGCCGCTGATGACCATGAACAACGCCAGCACCACGTAGGCCACGGGCGAAAAGAAGAACGAGCGAAGTTCCTTGCCAAGCAGAATGAATAAGGTGCGCATGTTTCGAAATTAAATTGGCTATCCCTGGCGCTGGGTGAGTTCCACGAAGACCTCCTCAAGCGTGACGCCGCGCAGCGAGAGTTCCCGCATCGGCCACTGATTTTTCGCCACCAGTGCCGCGAGGGGCTCCCGCACATCCGCGCCGGGGTCCAGCTTGAGTTGAAAGAGTGACCAACCATCCGGCAGTTCCTCCCGCATCACGCGCCGCACACCCGGAACGGCGGCGATCTGCTTTTGGGCCTTTTCGGCATCCGCCTTGATTTCCAGTCGCAGGGCGCCGCTGGCGCGGAATTCCTGAATCAGATTCTCCGGCGTGTTATCGGCCTTCACCTTGCCGCGGTCGATGATGATCACCCGGCTGCACATCATTTCCACTTCGCTGAGCAGGTGGGTGGAAAGCAAAATGGTATGCTCGGATCCCAGCGATCCAATGATGCCTCGCACCTGCCTTGTTTGGTTCGGATCCAGCCCGTTGGTGGGCTCGTCCAGAATCAGGAGCGCCGGTTTGTGAACGAGTGCGTCCGCCAGTCCCACCCGCTGGCGGAATCCCTTGGATAACACCCCTATCAATTTCCCCCGAACCTCACCCAGCGTGCAGAGTTCTATGACCCGGTTCACATTTTCACTGACTCCCGACCCCCGCAGCCCCTTCAACTTGGCGCGAAACGTCAGGTATTCCTTCACCCGCATGTCCTCGTAAAGCGGCACCGATTCCGGCATGTAGCCGATCTCCCGGCGGGCCTTGAGCGAATCCTTGAAAATATCATATCCCGCCACCTGCACGGAACCCTGGGAGGCCGGAAGGTAGCCGGTAATCATGCGCATCGTCGTGGTCTTCCCCGCTCCGTTTGGACCCAGAAATCCGACAATTTCCCCCCGTTTCAACGAAAAGGAAACATCATCGACCGCCATTCGGCCAACGAACTGCTTGGAGAGGTGCTTGGTTTCAATCATGGTGAGGGGTCCGGAGACCGCGCGGCGCCGGAGGGGGAGGGATTTCCCTAGTTCGTGCCCAACCAGTTGGCAAGGGAAACCGCTGGTTGGCCCCCCGCCGGGCTCAAAACCTCAAGATCAACGCCTTTATCACTACGGGCTGGTTTCCCCCCCCTTTTTTCGTGATGACAAGTCAGGTTCTGTAAATCGAGGCACTCTTCCAGAGTGCCCCCCATCGCTACCTCTGGATGCGGGATGGCGCACTTTCCTATAGCAAAGGCCCTCTTTGACGCCTCCGGAGGAACGAAATTTACCTTTTCGAAAATATTCCGAGGGTTTGGCACCGCCGTGGACATCTACTCCATAGCTACGGAAATTCTTCCGCGTCAAAACCAAATCCATACCCCAACATACCCCATGAAAACCCTCGCACTCCTCCTGCTCTCAATAACAATGCTTGCTTCACCAGTTCAGCAAACCAACGCTGCCACGGAATCTGCCAAAAAGGATCCCGCCGGCGAAACCGCTAAGTCGGCGCTCAAGCCCTACCCCCTCGATACCTGCCTCGTGTCCGGCGAAAAACTTGGGGAAATGGGCAAGCCTATTTCCTTTGAATACAAGGGCCAGGAAATCAAGATTTGCTGCAAAGCCTGTCGGAAAAAATTCGATAAAGACCCCGCCACTTATCTAAAAAAACTGGAACCCAAGAAATAAGCAACGAACCCCGATAACCAGTCCCCCAATCCCAAACAATCCCACCATGAAACTCACCATCCCAACATTTCTCCTAACCGCAGCCACGCTTTTCCTTGGTTCCTGTGCCAGCACGAGCACCTCGGGAGCCGGCTCATCCTCAGCCAGCACAGTTAAACCCTACCCTCTCAAGCTCTGCGTCGTCACGGACAACGAACTCGGCTCCATGGGTGACGAACAACGCATCGTCTACCAGGGCCAGGAGATGAAATTCTGCTGCGCTCCCTGTGTCGAAAAATTCCAAAGCAACCCTGCGAAATTTTTGGCAAAACTCCACTAACCACCCTTCCGCCATGGATTTTCCATCATCGCAACCTTCGGTTCCAGGCCAAAACCATGACGCGGACTTCGACGCAGAACTGCGTTCAGCAAAAGTCGAAATCCCCCTGCACGGATCTTTCCAGACGGATGTCTGGGGGCGCATAGCCGCGGCAAGGGAAGCGACCATCGCCACCAGATTCACACGCTGGATGGAAGCATTTTCAAACCTATTGGAGCGGCCATTGGCAGCCACGACGGCACTCATGGTCATGACCGCAGGCGGGGTCTGGCTGGGTTCGAGAGCGGAGGAACCCGGTCCAGACGGAAAGTTCGCTTACGTGCAGTCCGTAAGTCCGTTCATTCAACCCCATGCAACAGAACACAAATGAAAAAGGGACTATTGGTGCTTGCCGCCGCTCTCCTGGCTGGAATTGCCGCATTCTATGCCACCCGCTGGCACGTGGCCGGGGAGCACCACCACGGTGGACACACCATGATGGATGCCATGCCGGAACTGGAATGGCTCAAACGTGATCTCCATCTCAGTGAGGGGCAATTTGCAAAGGTTAGCGAACTGCACGCTGCATACCGCCCAAAATGCACGGAGATGTGCCAGCGCATTGCCGAGGCCCATGAAAAGATGGACTCCCTCGCTCTTGCTGGCAGCGGGATTACTCCGGAACTACAAGCCGCACTAAAAGAGCACGCGGATCTCCATCTGGAGTGTCAGCGGACCATGCTCCAGCACCTCTACCGAACCGCCGCCACTCTGGATCAGGCTCAGGCTCAGCAATACCTCAAAACAATGCTGCCCTTTGCCCTGGACTTCTCCCATAGCGAGCCGGGTCAACCTGATGCCCACTGATTCCCCAGCGTCAAAACCCATGGAAGCGACCGATCAGGAACTCATGGCGCGCCTCGCCTCTGGCGATGACCTGGCGCTCAATGAACTGATGACTCGATGGCGCAGCCGCATCGCTTCGTTTCTCTATCGGATGACCACCTGTGTCGAAACGGCCGCAGACCTTGCCCAGGAAACCTTCGTAAAACTCTATCAGACCCGTCACCGTTATAGACCTGAGGCTAAATTTTCCACCTATCTTTTTGCCATCGCCAACAACCTGGCGCGAAATCAAGCCCGCTGGAAACTTCGCCATCCCACGGTCTCTCTTGATCAGGATCCTGAGGAAGCGGCACGTCTCATCGAGCCGGTTGATCCCGGTCAGACTCCTGACGAAGCCGCGATCTCCGCCGAACGCAGCAAAGCCATTCACCAAGCCTTCCGGGAACTCCCCGCAGAACTCAGGGAGGCAATGTCGCTTTTTATTTATGAAGACATGAGCTATGCGGAAATTTCCAGCGTCGTCGGGGGCAGTCCCAAAGCCGCTGAAACGCGTATTTATCGGGCACGGCAAGTTCTCAAGGATCGTTTGAAACCCACCCTCCGCCAGACCTAGTCCATGCACGATCAATCCTTGCCAGCTGGTATCGGTCAACAACTCAGGGAGTCCCAGATCTTTAGGGACTACCAGGATGCCTTCGAAAATGCCACCGGCCTGCCATTGCAGCTGCACGCGGCGGGAGAAGCTGCCAGCAGCCTCAAGGACCGGCCACGCAGCAATGCCTTCTGTTCACTCATGGCAACGAAGAACCAATCCTGTGCAGCTTGTTTTGCTTTGCAGAAGCGCCTGGAAGAGGAGCAGGGAATGGATCCGCGGTCGCTGCACTGCTTTGCCGGATTATGTGAAAGCGCCGTGCCCATCAGGGTTGGGGATAAGGTCATCGCCTTCCTCCAGACCGGCCAGATCCTCCTGCACAGGCCGGACGCAGAGCAGTTCAGCGCCATTTCTAAACTGCTCATCCAATGGGGTGCGCAGGTGGATTTGAAAAAAGCGGAGGAGGCATGGTTTGCAACGACAGTGCTGACACCCGGGCAGTATGAATCCATGCTCCGCTTGCTGCACATCTTCGCCGGGCATCTCTCCCAGTGCGCCAATTCCCTCTCCCTCGAGACTGCTGCCAGTGAACCCGAAGCAGTGACGAAGGCCAGAAAAATCATCAAAGCCGGATCCGATGAAGAGATCTCTCTAAAGCGGGTTGCCAGGGCGGTGAATGTCAGCGCCGGTTACTTCAGCGAACTCTTCCACAAAGCCACCGGTGTTACTTTCACGGATTATGTATCAAGAGTCAGAGTGGAAAAAGTGAAGAGCCTGCTGCAAAACCCACGACTCCAGATCACCACGATCGCCTACGACACAGGGTTCAAATCCCTCTCGCAGTTCAACCGGACCTTCAAACAGGTGACTGGCACGTCCCCACGCGCCTATCGCGCCAAATTAACGGCAAAGGTCTAGAGGAACCTTTGCAGCGTGGCTCGTTTGGACAGGAGCCGACAATGCAGGTCAGCGTGCGTCATTGACTGACGCCCGAACAAGAATTGGAGTTGAGGGCAGCATCCGCCGCCATGGGGTAAACACCCCATGGCGGCTTGGCCTCCACCAGCGCATGATTAATCTACGCTGGGATTCGAAAGACGTCCCCGCCCAACAATTGGACAAATTCCAGAAGCGCTCCATTTCCCATGAAAAACAAAACACATACCCGCACACCGAGGCACGGATTCGGAAATGAAGCAGATGCCCCTATGCGCCTCATGATGCGCAAAAATGATGCCTGAACGCCGCGAACTCTAACGTTGATCACTCGCTCCGAGCCCCTGCCACTGCATCCCAAGCACCGCCGCCTCCAGCCGGTTTCTGATTCTCCGGAAGAAGTCCTGCTTGCGGCACAATCAAAGAACTTTTTATGATGGACCAAACTGACGGATTGATGGGTGGCTGGTCGGGCGGAGGAATGTGGGTGTGGACGGTGATCGGCACCTTGGCGGTAGTCCTGCTGGTCGTGCTGATAAGCAAGCTTTCCAAAAAATGATGTAACCTCCCCGTGCTGCCACGAAACAAACCGTCAATCAGAAAACCAAATTTATGCTGATCAATTTCTCCGCAGACAAAACCGTAACAGACGCGGCGGCTGTCTTGCAAAACGCCCCCCAGCTCAATCGCTTTGGCATGATGCTCGTGCATAATCTCAAGGAAACCACGATCAAGAAGGGGGGCGGGTTTGGCCTCGGATACGCGATTTTGTGGTGTGGCCAGCAAGGGGAAATGGACAGAATCGTGGCCGAACAAATGCACAATCATACCGCTCTCATGCGGAGTAGTGGATCTAAAATGGTGTTACGCTCCCACCATGCAACCTGACTGCACACTTTTGGAAATCAACGTCACGAACCCCCGCGGTTCCTGCCGGAGCTTCCGCGCACTTAGTGCCACCTTGGACTGTGGCGCTGGGGCCATCGATTTCCATGCCGGGTGCTCCTCCTACAGCCGGAGCTTCGCGGAATGTTTGCTCACCGTATTTGATGCTGCGGGAAAAACAGAACTTCGCCTCTGCAACGGAACAGCCTCACTCTCCCCCACGGCGCTGCACGTCCTCTGTGAATCCTTTCACGAACCGCATCCAAGTCCTCTTTGATTCAGCAATTTTGCAACCCTTTCCGATCATGATGGTCGGACTTAAACAACAAACAACAACACCTAGAAAACCCAATCCCATGAAACTAAAAACACGCCTCCTCGTCCTTGCCAGCAGCCTTGGCCTCGCCGCCCTCATGTCGTCCTGTCAATCCACCGGCGCTGCCGTCGGCACGGATGCGGTCACCTGCGACAAATGCAAAACCGTCTGGGTCAAGGCCCCGGCGCAAACGGGATCCTCCGGCAAGGGTGGATTCGTCACCTACCGGGATGTCAAATCCATGGAATGCCCTGACTGCCAGTCGGCCGTGGCCACCTTCTTCAAGACGGGTGTCTTCAAGCACACCTGCTCCCATTGCGGCGGTGCCATGACCCACTGCACCCAGCACTAGTGGCACTGAGCCCATTGCCAGGACACTGCCCGGCGGGTCTCCCGCCGGGCAGTCCGTTGGGAGGGTGGGGCTCCTCTGGTTGCGCATCCATCATCCAGAAAAGTGGCCGACGAGGGGCCGCGCATTTTGTTTCCAACGTAGCTGCGATGTGTTGGCTCTGAATGATTCCAAATTAGTGTGTCGCGGTGCGATCAAAGCGGGACGCTTTGTAGCACTCAAAGAGGGACAAAGGCGCGCAGCGCCTTGCGAGCGAGCGAAGCAATGCGAGCTTCTGCGCGCTGTGGCACAGGATACGGCTCTGCTGGAGAGCAACCGGAGCGGTGCCG
>CALQSQ010000018.1 GCA_943333275.1 Akkermansia muciniphila | reverse complement strand
TCAAAGCGGCGCATCTGTTGCTTGGGCGTGCCGACGATGCAGCGGGCCTGGCGCTCGCGCAGGAAGTCGAGATTGTCTTCGCTGACCATGCCTCGATCCATGACCCAGATGCGTTGGGCCTGGCCGTATTTCTTTTCCATCATTTCGACTATGTCCTCAACGGTGGAGAGGTCGGCGGTGTTGCCGGCGAAGACTTCATAAGCGATGGGCAGGACCTCGGGCGTGACGACGAGGCCGATGTTGACCTGTTTGCAATCGGAGCGCTGATCGCGGGAGTAGCCGCGCTGGGTCTGGGGATTGCCCTCGGCTTTGCCTTCAAAATACGTGCTGGTCACGTCGTAGAGCAGGAACTCGAACTCCACGCCAAACCAGCTCTGGTAGCGCTCGAGCAGGTGCTGGCAGATGCGGTCTTTATGCTGATGAAGCACGTCGAGGCCGCGATAGAGCCGCGCGTCGTTGATCTGGGAAAAGGGCACGCCCAGCAGGTCTTCCGAAGCGCTGTCGGCATACCAGCGCTCGGCCACTTCCAGTTCGCTTTTGTTGCCGCAGAAGCGCGCTACGGTCAGGATGCAGGCGATGAGTTCCCACGACCCGCTCTCGCGCCCCGGTGCAATGAGATCGCGAAGCAGCGTGTGCAGGCCCAGCCGCCGCCAGAGGAAAAGCGCGAGATAGACTTCACCAAAATCGCGCACCCGCTCAACGCGCAGACCGCGCACGTCCACCAGCATCCACTGGCGCGGCGGCGGCGGCAATGGTTCGCCCAGCCGCCCCTGGACCGGCGCCAGCTCGCGGCCCTCGAGCAGGTCGCCGACATTTTCCCAGCCCATCCGCTTGTCCTCGTCCAGGCCCGGAGCCTTGCCGAGGCTGGCCGCCAATTCATGGCGCGGCCCCTTGGCCGTGCGCATCAGCGACCAGTATTCATAGCACTCTCCATGGTGTCTACCGCGGTTGCGGCGAAGGAACAACATGCCCAAGCTTCCCGCAGCCGCGCCGTTTGCTCAAGTCTGTGCTCTCCACTACATGCCCTCCGGAACACCCAGATGTTGGAAAATCAAGGGTTCCAGCCCGCGTCAGGGCTCAAAATAGCTGAAAATTGCAGCAAACTGACGAACTTGGGCTAATTCACCCGCCTCCGCAGCCCCTTGTTCGATACGATTGGCCGCGTTTGCAGCCGTTTCTGCTGCTTCTGCAAGAAACACATCTCCGACGACGGCCTCTTTCACTACATTCGCCACCGCAGAACCGGTCAGTATCATCAGGGCATTTCCAACGAGTTCTCCCCACTCGTGAGGGTCCGACAAGCGAGCTAATCATAAATGCTCTGAGCCTTTATGGGCTCCAGCTTTTATGGGCTCGAGCAGCGGATCGTCCCTCATTTCCCGCATCATGAATTCACGGAACTGCGGATCCATCAGCGTCTGATGCTCGAAAATGAAGGTCGTGGGAATTTTATGTTTCCTCGCCAGTTCCACGCTGGCTACAAAGTTCCGGAACATCGGCTCGCCCGTCATGCCGTGCTGAGGATCCTGATTTCTGCGGACGCTCATATACAACCAGTTCACCACGACCGGGCGACCGTGGGTTTTCTGTTTCCACTCCGCTTTGACCTGCTCAATCCTCTCGGGAGGAATCAGGACGCCATCGGAAAATGCGAATGGTGTCAGGAAGACGAAAGCAAGCAGCGCGGCAAAAGTCTGCCTTTTGGATTTTTCCGGTCGGGATGCGGGGGGCATGGGAGGAATTTGCTTTTTCAGGGTGGAGTTGGACGGGGGATCGGAATCGGGAAAGGAGGGGTCTGTTAGGAAAATAGCCCTCAGGGGTTGCGGGTCACGCGCGACTCCATTTCCGTTGCCGCTGCTTCCCACTTCAACGGTTGGACATAGATGCCCTCCAGATCATGCCCTGCGGGCGTGGGGCTGGAAACCGTGCTGAGCATGGAGCCAGCGATGTATTCATTCTCCCGATGCGTGATGACCTCCACCGCGTGGCCAGGCTGAGTTTCGATGGTGTTGGCCAGGGTCTCCCCGAAGTTGAAGGGGTCTTCGGAGATGTAAAGATGCGTGTGGCTGTAATCGATTCCGCTGGTCCAAAGGTAGTAATAGCCATCCCGATAAATCACGCAGGGGGATTCCGAATACCCATGGGGAGAAGCGGACGTGTCCCGCAGCACGGTGCGGCCCGGAGACCAATGGATTAGGTCCGGAGACGTGCGGACGCGGGGACCGGAGCCTTCGCCAGAGCAGTAATAAATGAGGTGGGTCTGCAATCGTTCGTCCCAGAAGACGCAGAAATCCCGGTCGTCCAATTCGCGGAAGGCGAGGTTCTTTTCGGCTAGTTCTGTGCCGTTGTAGGGTGTCCAGTGAGCCAGATCGGGATCGCTGGAAGTCAGCACGCGGGCTCCTCCGGCGGCGAGGTCTTTTCCACCGAAGTAATGGAAGTAATAAAGGAATGCGGTGGTGCGTTCGCGATTCCAGGTGATGCCGGGCGCCCACATGATGGCTTGCGGAGAGTCGATTTGATATCCGATTTTCGGCAGCGATTGCATCGGAGCCTCCAGGGAATTTCCCACTGCATGGAACAACGCATAACCATCCTCCACCGCGATACCATGGCTGGTGCTGCCGGGCCCGCGGCCAAAGGTGCCGATGCAGTGGACCCGGTCCTTTTGATCAATGATGAAATGGAAATCACTGTGCAGCGTTTTGCCATCGCCCACGAGCAAGGTGGCGTCTTTCCAGGGCTTGGAAGGACGGGGAATCATGAGCGGCTTGCGATCCGGTTTCGTAACTGGAGGCGCGGTCCAGGAGAAATGGAAGCGGAAGGCATCGGGCTGTTCGCTGAAGCTGGGGTGCGGGGACTCCTGGGCGGTGCCCACATGCTGCATCGGCCATCGACTGCCCTCGTGGCGACGTAGCGGAAGGACTTCGACGCGGAGCGTGCCGGAGGCGCAGGTTGTCTGGACTTGCGGCAATTCAAAGAGGCCAGGGCCGGGATGCTCAGCATCATGAATGGGGTAAAGATCGTGGGGATTGAGGGTGAAACGATTGGCTGGAATCTCGATCCACCCGTCCATTTGGGCTGCGCCTGCTGAAGGGAGGAAATTTCCCGTGAGAGAAACCGACTGCGCAGTGAGCGTGAACCGCGTGCCAGCCTCCGGGCTGCCCCAGGCAATGGTTCCGCCCCGCACGCTGGAGCGCATGGCCTTTTCGACAGGTGCGGCGGCATCGTGATAGGCGGCCGCGGGATCGTAGCAGACGAGGCGGTTGTCCCTCCCCAACGTGAAGTAAATTTTGCCATCCGGACTGGCAGCGGGAAATTGTGGGTAGTCGAGCCGGTTGAAGAGGATTTCCTCATTGCCATTGGTGGTGTCGATGCGCACCAGTTGGCCGGAGTTGCCATGATCTTCACGATTCGCTTCGCTGCAGGCGTAGAGGCTTTGGCCATGGAGCGTGAGGCCGCGGAGGCGCCAGAATCCCTGGTTCAAAACGGAGATCTCCCCGGTGGGTCGTCGGACTTTGATTTGGCCGGGAGTCGAGGGTCGCGAGTAGCCCGTGGGAGAGAGATCGAAAACACCGTATTCACTCACGTAAACGGAGCCATCCGCCCCGACCGCAATGCCACTGGTGGGGGAAATGGCACTCATGAGTTCCGTCAAAGCGCGGGTGGATTTGTCCCATTTCAGCACGCGTCCACCTTCAAGAACTGCGAAGAGATTTCCCGTGGTATCGCACGCCAACTGTCGAGGACGCGTGATGTTTTCCACGACGAACTCTTCCTTCCCGTCGTTGGCGATTCGCAATATTTTGCCAGGATTTCCCTCGTCGCCAAGGTCCAGTCCCACGAAGACATCACTCCCGATCCCTGTGGCGAGGCCAAACATGCCCGGTGTGTCGGTGCCCCGCCAGACATCGAGGCGGCGCGTGACGGGATTCCAACGCTGAATTTTCCGATTGCTGAATTCCGTGAACAACACGCAGCCCTCCGCATCCACGGCGGTGCCGAAACTGTAGTGAGCCTCTGTGCATGGAATGATCTCCCGCAGGGAAGTTTCCTGCGCGGGACTGGTAAGGACAAAAAGGCCGAGGGATAGGGGTATTTTTAGCAAGGAAATGACAGGATTGTGGGTCGAAAGATCGGTAACGCCTTCCCCTTGGCGGGAGGAAAGGCCCGGGCATCAGGCATGTGCAACGTCGGGAAATGGGGGTAGGCAGCGAAAATCGACAAAAGATTGCGAAGCTTTTTCCAAAAGGAGGGAGCGGAAACGTTTGAAGAGACAATTTATCACGCAGTCATCAAGTTCAATGTTTGAATGGGCTCTACCAAGCTCGTTCTATACCTGCGAAAGATTCGTGGCAAGTGTCTGTCTTGGCGTTGCTGCTTTGCTCTCTGATCGTCATTAAGGTGGAAGGCCTTCATGTGGTTGGTATCGGGAATACGCAAGGTCACTCGTCTCTCATGAATGCACGATGTCGCAGGACGTGCTGGTGGTGCATACTTAAAGCGGACCGCCCCGCGGACGAATGCTTAGACATTCCCGCTGATTTACCAACCACTGAGATCGCGATGCAAGGTTGCGGTTTTCCGCCATTGGGAGGCGTCCCGGTTGTCTGTGGAACTTCCGAAGGGGACGACGCGGACGCGGCCGTCGCGCATGGCGACGACGCCGCTGGGGGCGTTTACATCATTGACGGCTTCCATGGCGGCTTCGGCGAAGTGGGCGGCGAGAATGGCATCGGCGGGGTCGGGGCGGCCTCCGCGCTGCATATGCCCGAGGACGCTGGGGCGGACTTCCACGTCCTGGTCGCCGTCGGGGTTTTGATTGCGGCTGAAATATATTTCCAATGCCCGAGTGAGCACGAAGGCGGGGTTTTCCTTGATTGGGGAGTCAAATTTCACGCCCTCGGCGATGAGGATAATGGTGTGGGTGCGACCGCGTTTCATGGCGTTTTCCACTTCGACGGCGATTTGGAGCATGCGTTCGCCGGTGAGGAGGCCTTCCTCTGGAATGATGGCGTATTCCGCACCGGAGGCGATGGCGGCGAGCTGCGTGAGTTCGCCGCTTTCGCGCCCCATGGTTTCGAGAACCATGACGCGGCGGTGGCTGCGGGCGGTGTCCTTGAAATGATCCACAGCCCAGACGACGGTGGCGACCGCACTGTGCACGCCGAGCGCCATATCGGTGACGGGCAGATCGTTATCGATGGTGGAGGGGATGCCGATAACCTTCAGTCCGCCCTCATCGGCGAGGGCTTTGGCTCCCGCCAGCGATCCATCGCCGCCACAGACGAGCAAATTATTTACACCCAGATCACGGAGCATTTGAATGACCTGCAGGCGCAGTTGGGGTTTGGCCTGGAACTCCTTGCAACGCGCGCTGCGCAGGAGGATGCCGCCCTGCACGACCGCGCCAGTCACGCTGGCATTGGTCATGAGCACCAGATCCTGATCCGGCGCCAGCAGTCCGACCGAGCCGACCCGCGTGACGATTTGTTCCCGGAGTTGCTCCAGGGTGACTTCACCGGAAATGATGCGCCGGGTGGTTCGCACGAGGCCCTTGTAGCCATCCAGCACGCCAAGCACGCTGAGTTCGTTGCGGCGGTGGCGGTTATTGGCGAGGCGGACGATGGCCCGCAGCAACGAATTCATGCCTGGCGCATCGCCACCGCTGAAAAGGACTGCCGAAAGATTGTTGGGGAGTGAGGACATAAGGTGCCTTTCCTAGAGCGAATTGCCGCAAGGGAAAGCGAAATTCCCATGAACGTTACCAGAGGAGGGGATGCTGGCGGGCATTGGGAATGGCGGTGTCGAGCAGGGCGGCGATGACTGCATCGGGGGTGGAAGTGGGCGCGGTCGGAGGTCTGGCGAGCAGGCGCTCCAGGGAGGCGAGGCCGCTTTCGAGAAAAATTCCGGGAATGGTTGGTTGGAAAATTTTCGGATTTTGCAGCCTGGGGTTGTGCTGCCGGAGGGCGGGTTCGAGCCGGGCCCAATCGCGGAGAAGTTCCAACTGGCCGGCGACGGTCAGTGAACTGAATGCGACTTCGCGGCCGCGTGTGGGTGTTGCCAACTCGGCTGCCTGCGACCGCCATGGTTCGGGGAGGAGGGAACATTGCCTGATCCATCCTCTGGCTTGAAGCTGGCGTTCGTGGGGTGTGAGAAATTCCACAGGCAGCAGCACCTCGTGATAACCACCTGGAAAGGATGCGCCGGAGTGTTCAAAGGCTTCGGTCAATCCGGGCAAGCGACGCAGCAGCAGGGGGCGATGATACACCCCGGCCTCCCATGAAGTGAGCCCAAA
The DNA here is from genome assembly GCA_943333275.1 of Akkermansia muciniphila. GTDB lineage: Bacteria > Verrucomicrobiota > Verrucomicrobiia > Verrucomicrobiales > V1-33 > JAGNEJ01. The sequence continues at coordinate 57,306 of CALQSQ010000018.1, read as the reverse complement.
GCCCTCCTGCACGGAGGATTGCAGGACCATTTCGGCATGCCGGTAAAGGTGCTCCATCGACGAGCGGGTCGCCGCGCCAATTTCCAGCGACAGCCCCAGCACGTCCGCCGCCTGCTGCACGGCGCGCCCATTTGCTGCCTCGGCGGCGGAACTGACGGAGCCGGCAATGAGCAATCGGCCCTGCGGACGGTGCCATTTGGTCAGAAGGAGGGTTTCCAGCAGGTTTTTTCTTCTGAGAATCCGGCAGGGAGCAACCCAGTAGGGATCACCGTGCGGGATGGGTGATATTTCCACCGGGGCTTTCGGCATGGGAGGCACGATCCAGGCGACCCGATCAGGAAAATGGCGCCCCAGCAGCGCGGCGTCCGCTGGATGGGCGCAGGCGTGGCGGACTTGGGGACCATCGGGCAGGATGGCGGATGCCGCCCGCTGCCAGGAAGCGGTGGAAAATTCCTGCCAGCGTTCCCAGCGATTCTGCACCCACCAGTCGTGATGGTGGCAGAGCAGGGGCACGTCCAGTTGCCCCACGGCCTCGCCGAGTCTGATGTTTCTGCCGACGCTGAGATTATGGACCCAGAGCAGGTCCGGGCGGGTCTCTGAGATCCACCCTTGCAGGGTTTTTCTCATTTCTGAGACGTTCCCCTTGGGAAATTCTGCGGTGTAGCCAAGCGCCGCGTCCACCCTGACCTCCACGCGTCCGCAGGTCTTCCTCAGGTGTTCCAACCAGGCAGAATCGGGGGCTTCGCCTCCTGCCAGAATGACCCGCTTCCAGCGTCCAACCCTTTCCCATGCTTGGAGAAACTGTTCCACCACGCTGCGCACACCGCCGGGGCGGTAGTGGTAATGGATGATAAAAAGGCAGGCCATCGGGGTGGAGAATTAGCAGGATAACATCTTAGGTTACAGGTTCATTTTAACCTTTTTAGCGAAAAGTCGTTATTCATTTTGAAATTTCAGGAAATCTGAATTATAATGGAATCCGAGCCGATTGGGTGTCATTTTCCGTTGCTGATTGGCCCCGAAGCTGCATACCATACGCGACTATGTTTGAAATTCTCTCCCAAGGTGGCCCCCTCGTCTTCCTGCTGCTCGGATGCAGCCTGCTGGCGGTGGGCATCTTTCTGGAGCGGTTTTTCCTCTTCCACCGCGCAAACCTGGACGTGCAGGACCTGATGCAGGGTCTGAGTAACCTGCTCCACAAGAAAAATTTCGCCGAAGCCCTGCATGTTTGCGCAGGCACGCCGGGCCCCGTTGCCCGGGTGGTGCATGCGGCACTCGTTCAGCAGGAAGCCCCGCGGGAGGAATTGAAACAAATCGTCCAGGAAGCCGGGCAGCTGGAAGTGCCGAAATTGGAACGTTATCTGGGGGCACTGCTCGCGATTGCCTACATCGCCCCGCTCATTGGACTGCTGGGCACGGTGCTGGGGCTGATCGATACTTTCATTCCGGTCACGTCCAATGGATTTGCCGCCAGCTCGGATCTGGCCAAGGGAATTTACCGCAGTCTGGTGACCTCCGCCGCGGGACTGGCCGTCGCCATTCCCAGTTACATCTTCTACAGTTACCTGGCAGCCGCCCTGCAAAGCCTGCTGCACGACATGGAGCGCGGGGGGATTGAGATTGTGAACCTGATCACCGCGACCCGGCAGAACAAGGAAATTGTGGACTTCAAGGAGAGTGCGCAGCGGCTCGCGGAAGATCAGAAGAAACGCAAGCTGACCGGCAAGTAAGCGCGCGATGAAACTTACCAGCAATCTCAAGCTGCGGCCTGATTTTCTCTATCTGGCTCCCCTCCTGAATGTGGTGATGCTGCTGATGATTTTTTTTCTCGCCAATTCCGCACTCGTAGTCCAGGGCGGCACGCGGGTGGAACTACCGATTTCTGGATCGACGCTGCGTCCTCTGGAACACGCCCACGTCCTCACGGTGACGGCCGGGGTGGATCCGGAAATGTATTTTAACAAGGAGCGGGTGACGCTGTCAGACCTCCGATCCAGATTGGAAGCTGGCAGGGAAAAATCCCGCCATGTCATCATCAACGCCGATGCGCTGGTCTCGCATGGGTTGGTCACGCAACTGCAGGACCTCATCTGGGAGGCTGGATGTCAGCCGGCGATCGCCACTTCCCTTGCCCCCTGATGAACACGGAATCCTCACCGATGCCGCCGGTCATTTTTCAAAGCAAGCCGGACCGGCGGTCGGGCTGGAGGCTGGCGATGTTTGTGGGGGTGGCGCTGGTGGGGCATGCGCTGGTTTTCTATTTGTTCAAAGTAGTCACTCCCGCGGCCACCCGGCAATTGCCACCGGAGGAAAGTGTCCTCGTCTTGAATGGCGACAATCCCGCCACCGCCACCGTGCTGGCATCGTTGGAAGACCGCTCACCCGCGAGCATGCTGGTGACGTTGGGAAGTGGGTCGGAGGCAAACCTGCCCCGCCTGCCGCTGCCAAGTTATACGCCCAGTTTCGAAAATTATCGTCCGCCGCTGACCTTCGAATGGGAGGCACCGCCGCCACCGTTGCCAGTGCTCGCGGAACCCTCCCGACCCGTCCTGCCCAGGCTGGGAAAAAATCCTCCCGCACCCAGGTCACCCGTTTCCGCCATTGCCACCGGAGCCACGCCGCGACTCGTCCTCAGCCCCAGTCTCCAAGCTCGCGGACTCCTGCAGCCACCGCGCTGGCCTGCCAAACTCAGTCCGCCCGAGGAGACTGACGAGCCCTATTTCTATCGTCTTGCGATCGACGCGACCGGCAAAGTGCGCTACCACCTCATCGATGGCATGGCTCCGCCACAAATGATTACGGATGTGATTGCGAAGCTGCGTTTTGGCAGCCAGCCCGGGGCTGAACTACTCTGGGGCGATCTGGAAGTGCATTGGTAGCGGTGAGGCCATCCGGCTTTCGACTATTCCTTGAGAAAGGCGTAAGAGCGATACGACATTTCCCCACTTTGAAGGGCCTTGTAGATGCGGGATCCTGGCAGACCTGCGAAATCGCGGCCCAGAGATTGCAGGGGTTTGGGAAGTTTCCTTTCCACCAGCGCCGTCGAACGCGCGGCATTGGCATCAAGTCCGCGCAAGACCTCGGCATTGATAGCGCGCGTGTTTTGCAGGATCAGCGGGCACTCGTCCAGAGCCTGCTCCCATGGTGGAATCGAATCCGTTAAACGAAAGTCGGCATACAAAAACTGGCCGCCCGGGCGCAGGACACGGTCGACCTGACGGAGGAAGCGCGGGAAGTCCGGGTAGCAATGCGAGGCTTCCACGTTGATGACGACATCGAACGATGCGTCTGGAAAGGGCAGGGACTGGGCGTCGCCGACGGTGAATTCGAGATTCGGAATCACGTGACGCTTGCGGCAAAATTCGATGCCGGCGGGATTCAAATCCAGGCCGGTGTAATGTGCCGGGTGGAGTTTGCGCGTGATGTAGGACGCACCTCCACCATGGCCGCAGGAAACTTCGAGCACGCGCTGGCCGGCGATCTTGCCCTGCGTGGCGACATGGTGGTAGAGTTGCAGGCAGGCGCGATTGGCTTCATCCTGAGGCTCGAGCGGCAGTCCCAGGGGCGGGTCTGTTTCAAAGGCATAATTCAGAAAGAGAATGTCCTCCTGCTGGAGGCGACGGGTGAGGAAAGGATACCACCAGCGCCAGATGGCTTTGCGGATGGGGCCCAGCGCGAGCAGGGAATCGATGAGTGGCATGGTGATTATTTCCCTTTTGCTGTGGTGAATTTAAGAAAATGGCCCCACGTGCCCGGGCTGAGGGTGGGATGTTCCAGGCGGTATTCCTCAACGGCGGCGCGGAAGATCATGCGGGCGGCATCGAACGTGAGCGTGTCCGTGAGCAGTGCGCTGAGTTTTTCCTTGTGCTCCAGCAGCAGGCAGTAAACCTCCAGTGTCACATCCAGGCTCGTGCCGCCCTGTTCGATGATCTTCTCATTGTGCGCCTTGAGGCCCAGCCGCAGGGCCTGCTCCAGCGCGGGGCGGTCCGCGGAGTCCTGCGGAACCGCGAGCAGCAGGACGGTGATGGCGCGAAGATTAAGAAAATGATATACCATTTTTGCATCCGTGGGACTTGCCCAGCGTCCTGCATTCGGACCTTCCCTGAGTTGCGTTGGCAGGATGCCGAGTCGGCAAATTTCCAGGGCGGCATCGAGGTGGGCCTTTTCCCCGGTAACTTCAGCCAGGCGGGCGAGCAGGGTGACGGAGTAACTGTTTAAATGGGCCATGGGGACGATGGGCTGTTTCTCAGCCCATTGGGCCGCCGCGCGAGCACCCTCAAGATAGGCAGCCTCCCTAGTTGCCGCATGGAGACTCAACAGCGCCTGACCAGCCAGCGAGTTGTCCAAATTCATTTCGCCACTGCCCTGGTCGCTGACGATCCAGCCATTCTGAATGGCCTCGGAGGCTTTTCCGGCGGCCTCGGCGTCTCGCAGTAATCTGTCTGCGATCATCCCATATCGGCCGCGTTTCCCTTTCCAGGCCGGAAAGGGAAAGACCTCTTTCCCGCCAAGTTTCTGGACCGCCAGCAGGAAATCCCCGGCGCTCCTCGCTTCCTTGAGAAACTCCTCCGCTGGTCCACAGTCTGCCTCGCGCGCGGCTAGGCAGCCTTCGATGACCGAGGCAACCACCCGCAGCGGGGCGGGAGCCTCCGTGCCGGGAGGGTTGGATTTCCACCAGGCATCCGCCTGCAGGGAGGCAAAGGCCCGATCAAACAACCCGGGGACCTGCTCTGCCTCCAGAGCCTTGGCATCCTCATCCGGCAGGATGAATTCGGGGGCCTCCGTGGCCTGTCCTGCTTTGTTTCCCAGAGCGGCAATGAACTCCCTGGCACAGGCATCCACGCGCGCTTGATCCTTTGCAGCAATGGCTCCGGAGAGTTGTTCCGTGGCCTCAGCCACGGTGGTGGCCCGGCCGGATACGGTGGCCAGGGAGAAAATACAGGCGGAAACAAGGGATGGACGGCAGAGCAGCATGCAAGTGCAGTAAGCGCCAATCGGCCCACAAGAAAACCCTTTTCCACGGAACCGCGCAGGATTGCCGGGGATCGGTATGCTAGGGGGTGATCCTAGAATTGGCGGGGAGGAGGTAGTAAGGATTTCCAAAATTTCAAGAAAGTGCTGAAAATCGTTTGATAATCACCATAAATATTGTTAGTTTTAATTTATGAGTCCTAGATATTTTAGAGAATCCCCCGGTAAGGCGAGTCGTTGGCGGGGGAGTGCAAGCCGTTTGATAGCGGTGATTGCGCTGGTATTTGGGATGATGCAGGGCTTTAGCGAGGCTGGCCCGAACGGGCGAGGTGGACTGAAAGTTGGGTATTTCCTGGATGTTTTCGTGCAGGAGACGCAAGGGGGGGAGAGCCGGACGCAGTTCGAGCCATGGATCAGCGCAGTCGTCAGCAATTCGATTGAGACGGATACCGACGCCATTCTGTATGACTCGTACAACGATTTCATCGAGCGCATGCAGAAGCGTACCTTTTCCTGGGACGTCTGTCCCATGTATGCCTACGATTTTCTGAGGTTGCGTCAGCAGTGCAATCTGGAGGCGATCCTTGTTCCTGAGTGGGATGCGGGTCCCGAGGTGGAGTATGCGCTCTATGTCGGACAAAATTCCCGTTGCACCAAGATTGAGGACCTTCAGGGCAAACGGGTTCTCCTTGAAATCGGGGGGCGCGGAGAACTGCCCTACATTTGGTTCTCCAATCAAATGCGCAAGGCGGTGCCGAACTTCGCCAGGGAAAGCATCAACGCGAATCTCCGCTCGGTCTCCACGCCACTGCGGGCGGCCCTGCCGGTGTTCTTCTCCGAGGACGACGTCGAGGGATGCATTCTCACCCAGGCGGGATTCAAGACGCTGATGAAGGGGAATCCCCAGATTGGAAAATTTCTCCGACCCATCGCCACGGCGCCCAAGCTGCTCACACACGTCATTGCCTGCCGTCGGGATTTTCCCAATGCACAGCGGCAAAATATCATCAATTCCTCCATGCGCATGGCCGAGACCTCCGCATCGGCCCGCAACGGAGGACTTCATTTTCAAACCTTCAAACCGGAATTACTCGAGCAACTGGAACGCCAGTGGTTGGAATACCAGACCAATGAGATGAATGTCGGCAACGAACAACCCAGGCCCAAGGTCCCGCCTGCTCCTCCGGAAACCCTCCTGGATGCGCGTGCCGCCGCCGCCGCGAATTCCTCCGAAGTGCGCGCCAAATCCGCGCTCACCGCGCCGCGTCGTGCGGGTCGCGGAAATCCCATTTTCCCGAAACGTTAAGCGCCCAGACGATCACGATGGAAAAAGCCTCCCCCAATCGCCGAACCAGCATTCTCCGCCGCATCATGATGATGTCGTGGCTTGTTGCGGTGATGAGCGTAGTAGTGTTTGCCATCTTCATGGTGCGCTACCAAAGCGAAAGCATCCACCGCGAACTCCAAACGCGCGCGAAGTCCCTGGCCTCCAGCATCGAGGATGAGATCGGGCCGGCGATCATTCGCGGCAAGCGCAGCCTTGTGGTGGTTTACTGCCTCAAGGTGCTGGAAAAAAATCCGGATCTCAACTTCATTGTGATCAGCTGGCCCCAGGGTGACTCGCTCATCCATTTTCAACCCGGCCAGTACCGCAGGGAGAAACTGCCCTCAATCTGGAGCAGCGATCACTCAATGGAGCAGAATGCTTCCATTGTGGTGCCGGAACTTCCGGGATTGGAGCGGCGCAAATGCCTGCTCTGGAGGCAGCCGTGCAGTTCCGAAGGGACATCCTCGGGATCCATCAACCTAGGGATGAGCCTGGATGCCTATGAACAAAATGTGATGGGAGTCTACATGACCACGGCGATCGTGGGAAGTCTGACCATTGTCATCGGCGGACTGGCTGCGTGGGTCTTTGCGCGTAATCTCACGCAGCCCATTCACAGCCTGCAGGCCTTTGCCCACAAGGTGGCCAAGGGCTCGCTGAACGCGCGCGCCACGGTCCACTGCCATGATGAGATCGGGGAACTGGCGGACAGTTTCAATCTCATGGTGGAGGCGCTCGAGAACAGTCAGACGAAGATCCGTGATTCGGTGAAAACCGAAGCGGCGGCCCGCGAAAAGGAAATCCTCCTTCGTGAGATCCACCATCGCGTGAAGAACAACATGCAGATCCTCACCAGTCTGCTGCGGTTGCAGACGAGGCGTGCGAACTCGGAGGAGATGCGCAACGTCCTGCAGGAATCGGAAAGCCGCATTCGCTCCATGGGTCTGCTGCATGAGAAACTCTACCAGTCCGACGGCATCAGCACCATCGACATGAACGGCTACCTGCGCACTCTTACCAACGAGCTGTTGCGCGTGAATACCCCGGCCGGAAAACGCCGCGAAATCAAACTTAGCGTGCGAGACATCTGCCTCGGCATGGATACGGCGCTGCCCTGCGGTCTTATTGTCACCGAACTCGTCTCCAATGCCCTGAAGTATGCCTTCCCGGATCGCAGCGAAGGCATCATTTATGTCAGCGTCAGCAAGGAGTCGGGAGAAGGGGAGTTCAGTCTCATCGTCTGGGACAATGGCATTGGCATTCCCGATAACTTTGACATCTCCCGTAGCAAGTCCCTGGGTATGAGACTGGTGACCATGCTGGTGGACCAGCTCAATGGGAGAGTCAGTTTTTCCGGCCAGCAGGGGACCCGCTGGGAGATCAAATTCCGGGAAACCGCCTACAAAGTCAGACTCTAGGCTGCAAATATTTTTTCCAATTTTGAAACCGATCCTGAACACATGAACAACCGGCGCATCTTAGTTGTGGATGATGAACGCATCGTCGCACAGGATATCATAGAGGTCCTGACAAACATGGGCTGTGAAGTGGTGGGCACTGCATTGTCCGGCCCCGAGGCCATTGAGAAAGCGGGCAGCCTGCGTCCCGATCTGATCATGATGGACATCACACTCCAGGGCCAGATGGATGGAGTGGAGGCCGCGACCATCATCCGCGAGCGCCATGAGATTGCCAGCGTTTTCCTCACGGCCTATTCGGACAAGTCCTATCTGGAGCGTGCCAAACAGGCCCAGCCCGCCGGCTACATGGTGAAGCCCTTCGAGGAGGGTGGTCTGCGGTCGACGGTGGAAATCGCCCTCTACAAGGTGGATCTCGAGCGGGCGCTGCGCGAGAGCAATGAATGGCTGCAGACCACGCTCATGAGCATTGGCGATGGCGTCATCGCCACCAGCAATAGCGGTCACATTCAGTTCATGAACTCCCAGGCGGAACTGATGACCGGGTGGACCCGTCAGGACGCCGGTGGGCGATGGATCGAGGATGTCTTCCCCATCGTCAATGAAACAACCGGGGAGAAAGTATCCAATCCATCTCTCGAAGCCCTCCGCCAAGGGCAGCCCGTAAAACTGCAAAAGGGCACCGTGCTGGTGCGCCGTGAAGGGATGCGAATTCCCATTGACGATTCGGGTGCACCGATTCGCAGCGCCAAGGGCGAGTTGATCGGATCGGTCCTCGTATTCCGCGACACCACGGAGAGCCGCAAAGCGGAAAGGGCGGTGCAGTTGCACCAAGAGCAGTTGGAGGAACTGGTTCAGGCCAGAACCATTGAACTCACCCAGACCAATCAACGCATGGTCGCAGAAATTGAAGAGCGCAAAAGAGCCGAAGCGGCGCTTCGTGCCAACATTTTCAGTGAGAACCTGATTTCCGACATCTCGGCCCAGTTCCTCGTCGCAAAAAATTCGGACCTTGCATCAGTGATTGGAGCCACCCTCGAAAAACTCGGAACCTTCCTCAAAGTGGACCGGTGCTATCTGCTTCGGGTCAATGCCGACGGGCAGACTTTCCATTGCACCAGCGAGTGGTGCCTGCCTTCGATACCGCCCTTCAAGGAGCAAAGCCGCATGCTGCGGGCTGAATCCATGCCAATCATGGCCAATCCCGCCTCGGGTGGACCCAATCTGGTCATTTCCCAAAACTCGGGAACCGCGTCCGCTGGTCTGAATCCCGAACTCGCCCGAGCGCGTGGAGCCCAGACTGTCATGCTCATTCAATTGATCGAAGGCGGACGTGAAATGGGATTTCTGGGTGTGGACGTCTGCCGGGCACCGCGTCAGTGGCGGCAGGAGGATGCCAATCTGCTGTCAAATGCGGCCGAGCGGATCCTCTCCGCGCTGCATCGGCAGCAGATTGAGGAGGAAAAAACCCTCCTGCAGGGCCAGCTGCATCAGTCTCAAAAAATGGAGGCCGTCGGCAAACTCTCCAGCGGAATTGCCCACGATTTCAACAACATGCTCCTGCCGATCATTGGTTATGCGGACATGGTCCTGGCCCGGATCCACGATGATGAGCAGAGTGTTTTTGATCTCAAGGAAATCCGCCGGGCGGCCGAACAGGCGGCCTCGCTCACCCGGCAGCTACTCTCATTCAGCCGCAAGCAGGTGGTGAAAAAGAGTTTCTTCGATGTGAATCTGGCGCTCCAAAGCATGAGCGCCATGCTCCGCAGAATCATTGGCGAAGACATTCAGATGACCATGAATCTGGCGCCTGAACTGCTGGCCATCCAGGCGGATGCCGGTCAGTTGGAGCAGGTGATCATGAACCTTTGTGTGAATGCCCGCGATGCGATGCCCGGCGGCGGTTCCATCACCATCACCACCGCCAATGTGGACGGCCGGTTCGAGGCCATTCCTCTTTGCAATGGTCAGCGTGGCACCGGACCATTTGTCCGCATCAGTGTCGCCGACATCGGGCATGGCATCCCCTCTGCGATTGTTGACCGCATCTTCGAGCCCTTTTTCACCACCAAGGGCATGGAAGGCACGGGCTTGGGACTTTCCGTAATTTACGGCATCATGCAGGAGCACGGCGGAGGCATCAGCTTGGCCTCCGAGCCGCAACGGGGCACGATCTTTAACATTTATTTTGCAGGTATCAAAGCTGACCTCCTGAAGCTCGCGGGCGAGCCGGAATCCTTTGCTGGCGCGAAAACCCATTCCTACAAAGGCTCGGGCCAGCGTGTCCTACTGGTGGAAGACGAGGAGGCGGTCAACCGTCTGGTGCGCACGGCACTCAGCCAAAACGGCTACAATGTCACTTCCGCCAACTGTATTCGCGAAGCCCGCGAGAAATTCACTCTGCAGCGTGGTGAATTCGAAATGATCTTCAGCGATGCCGTTCTGCCCGATGGCAATGGCGTGGACCTCATCAGTGAATTGAAGCACAGCAATCCCCGGCTGCGCGTGCTGCTGAGCAGCGGTTACACTGACAAACACCATCTCATGGAAATGGCCCGGCAGCAGGAAATCAGTTTCCTCCCCAAACCCTACAGCCTGCCGCATCTCTTCCAAACCGTGGCCGAGGTCATGCAGGACCAACGCAGCCATATGCTGGTGTGAAGCGCCAGTCTCCGAACGCATTCCTCCGTTGCATCCTGTTCCGGGGGATGCTTCCGTCACGGCATGCTCCTGCCGGTCACCTGCCCTTCCTGTTTTGAAATATTTGAGGTCACAGAGCCCCCGCTGTCCGAGGTGCCCTGCGAGGTGGATTACGATTGTGAAATTTGCTGCCGACCGATGCTGATTTTCTTTGATGAATCAGACGGTGAAGTTTGGGCCGAGGCCCGGGGGCTAGCGGATTAGCTGTCCCTGCCGGGCGGACTCAAAGGCAATCTGCACGGCTGCCAGCAACAGCAGCAGGCCCAGCAGAACATTGATGGGACGCTGGCTGTTGCGGTAGAGGGCCGCGATTCTGGGACGTTTCAACAGCCAGAGAAACAGGCTCCAAAACACCAGGGCCTGGCCCAGAATAATTCCGATCAGGAGCGCCTTGCGTCCGCCGCTGGCATCGTCGAGCAGCGCCGTTGCGAGAAGGCTGGTGAGAAAGAGAAATGCCTTGGCGTTTGAAAGGTTAGTGAGGAGCCCGACGCGGAAGGCGGCTCCGTCTCTGAGCGGCTGCTCCACGTCCGGTGCCAGTGGTGCCTCCTCCGGCTTGTGCATCACACTGCGCAGCAATTTTACACCCAGCCAGCTCAGATAGAGTGCTCCCGCAATCAGCAGGACTTGAAACACGCGGGGGTAAAGTTTCAGCAGTGATCCCAATCCGAAGGCCGCCGCGCAGCAGTGCACCGCCAACCCGCAGCAGATACCCCAGATGGTAATCAGGCCGGCCCGCAGCGGATGATTCACGGCGGACTTCAAAAGCAGCAGCATGTCCGGACCCGGAGAAAACTGGGCCACAAACATGGTGAGGCTGAATTGCAAAAGACTCATGAACCCTGCTATAACCACTCCCGGTGGAATTGCCTGAAATTTTTGAGGGTCTGGCATTTTGTTTATTAAATAGCGCATCGGGTGGCAGAAACATTGTTCACTTGAAATTCTCATTAAAACACTGACTATCCCAACAGGTGGTGCTGATGGTCCGGTTTTCCGGGGGTCCCCACATGGTCGATGGAAAACCTTGCTGAGCTTCCCATGAACACAAATGCATCTGCTGATCCGCCCAATCAGCCCTCCACAGGTGAGCCACCATCACAAATTACGGGCCAGCGGGTGGCTCGCATTTCGCGAAAATTATTCGGCTGGCTGCTGTTGGGGATTGTTCTGGCACCCTTGATTGGCAAAATTGTCATGACCAAGAACGCCGCCCGGACTCCGGATGCGGAAGTCTTCCCACTTCCTTCCAAAACACCCGGTTCGGACGCGTACCTCGGGGTGGTGGGTGCCTGGTCATCAGGCACTGCGCCTGCCTCTGCGGAGGATGTCGCCAGCATTGATCCCAACCGCCCCATCATCGTGCGTACTTATGATCTGGATGGGTGGGTGCTGCGCTACCTCGCCAAGGGGCGCCTGGCTCCCATGCTGGAAAAGGAGTATGCGGAACCCCTGAAAAATTGGGCCGTCAAACTCCTCAATCCCAAGGCTGCGGAGATTAACACCGGCAATGTGCCCAACGAAATTTTGCAGGAGAAATTCAGCCGGTTGTTTCTCGAGGTTCGCATGAGGCTGAATCTGATGATCAATGATCAGGTGATCGCGGGCCTCAATGCGCTGAATGCCTCGGAGAGCAAATCAATCAAGGAGGCCGCCCCCAAATACCCCGATCGTTGGGATGATTTTGTGTTCAAGCTTCGGCAGGATGATTTGACGCAGAGCAAGCTGTTCCGGGATCTGGCGCGCGGCAGTGGTCTGACGGAGAAGGTTCGACTGACACTGAGTTTCCCTGTCGATAAGGAACGAAAGGAAGTAATGATCCTGCCCACGCTGCTGGAGCCCAACGCGCCGGTTCCCTCCCAGCAGTTGGAAGTCTCGTTTGCACCTGGGTGGAAACTCTGGTTCATGTTCCTCTATGGTATGGCGATCCTGGCGGGCATGACGGTGCTGGGTCTGCAGACAAACATGCTGCGTGGATTGGAAAGCCGCCGCCGCCCGGACGGTCGGCATCAGCTGAGTCTGAGTCATGTGCAACTGGCCATCTGGTTTGTCGTGGTGTTCGGTTCGTATATTTACCTTTGGGTCATTACCGGAGATTTGAATACGCTCTCCACCAGCGGCCTCTATCTGGTGAGCATTGCCATCGTGACCACCTTTGGCAGCACGGTCATCCAGGGCATTTCTGGAGTGGACAAGGAGCTCGCTGCCTACAACAGCATCCTCGCCCCCAGGCTTCAACTGGACCGCGCCACGGTGATCAGCGTGGTGGACGAAGCCGAATTGAAGGCGCGGAAACGCTGGGAGCAAATGCAGGGCAACATATTGACGGTGCCCGAGCGGGAGGCTCGCGAGGCCTTTCGTGATTGGGATGACCTTCGCAGGCAGAAGGATTACCTCGCCACACCCATGATCTATCGCTGGCTGGTGGACATCCTTAGTGAAAATGGCGAGGTCACGCTGCACCGCTTTCAGATGCTGGCCTGGACGGTGGGTCTGGCATTCATTTTTTGCGTCCGCGTCTTCTCGGATCTGGCCATGCCCATATTTCCGGGAGAAGTCCTGACCCTCATGGGAATCAGTGCGGGCACCTACCTCGGCTTCCGTTTGCCGGAGGCGGGTAAGATAAAGGATTCGCTGGCCAGCCCTGAAAGCCTGGGAGGCGGCGGCAAACCGGAATCGCGCCCACCCGCGGCTGCGCTGACCCACCTTTGAATTTTTCACCATGAGCTACACCAAACGAGTCAAAAACTGCCGCAAACACTCTCCGGACATCCATGGATATTGCGGTCCGGCCAGCATGATGACATGTTTGGAAGGTCTGGGCATGAATGTGTCCGAGGTGCGGCAGACGGACTTCTATGAACTGGCACGCGGCGAGAGCGGCGAAGCCAAAAAATACTGGCACAGTGCCCCGGATTTGCTCGTCGAGGCGATGAACAAGCGCTGGCCGGGGATGCCGGCGCAGGTGGAATATGTTCTGGCTGTCACTGAAAATCCCCGTGAGCTGGACCTGGCGATGGCGGCCGGCATTGAATTGCTCAATGCTCCCTCCCTCGCCTTGGTGCAGGGCGGTGGACACTGGATTAGCGTGGTGGGCTACTGCGCCGAGAACGAGGTCAGCAGCCCGAGGGACACTGAGGGACGGATCATTGCCTTGGAGTCCATCAACTGCGGCAAACCATTGAAAAACGAAGAGGCTCCCGACCACGTTCCCGACCCGATCATTCATCTGGCCAAGGATCGTTGTGGCAAGAGTGGCCAGGAACCCGTGCTGAGCTTCACTCCGCTGATGGATTGGGAATCGCAGGATGGATGGATGTCGCGCGTGACGGTGGGTGAGAAATGGACCGGGCACCGCGTGGCGATTGTGCCCAAGGCCACCGGTGCGCATTTGCAGGCTCGCGTTCCCAAAACGGTGCGCGGAGATCGTCCGGCGTGTCGGCTGGCGGGCGGCGAATCACGATCCATTTCCCTTCCGGGCGAAGTGATTCCGCCCGAAGTTGCCAGGGATTGTGTGCGGCGAACTGTGGAAAATTCGAAACTGCACCTGCGTCCGCCATGGGCGAATCATCTTGGCAAGGGCGATGCCAGGGCGATCCCGAAGCCGGGCGAACCCGTGTTGGTTCATCATGTGGATGATCCCCAGAAATCCTACTACATTGTGCCTCTGCTGGGAGCCCGCGTGGCCGCCACGGTGAATGCCATCAATGGCCGGGTTCTGGAGTTTGGATTGTTTCCCACCATTCCCAATTACAAACCGTGGTGTCCGGAGGCCGCTGCCAAGGCCATTCAACGGGCCACCGCCTCCGGCAAATTTCCCATCAAGAATTTGCATCCCGGGCAAATTCATCCAGGCCTGGTCTGGAAAAGGCGGCGTCAGGCTTACACCAAATTTGCACCCCTGCTGGCCTTCCGACACGAGGATGCCCTTTGGGGGTTGAATCGATCCGGCCTGGTCCGCGAGTTATCATGAGCCTACTGGAACCGAGCGGGACGCAAATCTGTCCGCAGTGCCAATCATCGTTTAGTGCGGCGGCTTCAAACTGTCCACGCTGCCACAGATCTGCCGAGCAGAGCGGCCCCAGCGAGGCCGTCACCGTGGTGGGGAACTTGCCTGCCGGGCCGGAGGTCACCACCATGGTGGGGCAAAACATCGGCGGTTATGTGCTGAAGGAGCAGATCGGCCATGGTGGCATGGGGGTCGTGTGGCGGGTCGAACAAGTTACGCCCAACCGTGAGGTGGCCATGAAAATGATCCGCGGACCGGTCGCGGTGGCATCCGAGTTTCGCGCGCGATTTGAGTTGGAGGCACGTGCCCTTGCAGTTCTTGATCACCCCTCGATCCTGCCGCTTTACGAATACGGAGAGGAGCATGGCTGCGCCTGGTTCACGATGAAACTGGCCACCGGAGGATCCCTCTCCAAACGCGGTCAGAACTACGCGGGGCAATGGAGGGAGATTGCCGGCCTGCTGGTGAAACTGGCCACGGCCATCCAATATGCTCACGATCGCGGCGTGTTGCATCGTGATTTGAAGCCGGCGAATATTCTATTCGACGGCGACGGGCAGCCTTACATCGCGGACTTTGGTCTGGCAAAATTGATGGGGGAAGCCAGCGTCCTCGACGGCTCCATGGCCGTGCTGGGAACGCCCGCCTATCTGCCACCGGAGATTGCGATGGCTGATGCCCGGGCCGCGACGACGGCCAGCGATATCTATGGACTGGGTGCCACGATGTATGAATTGCTGACCGGCGTTCCGCCTTATCGCGCGAATTCCCTGCATGACCTGCTGGTGGAAATCACCTCCACCGACCCCCTGCAGCCCGGGCGTCAGGCTGCGTTGAGGAAAATGAATTTTCGCTCGATGCCGAAAGATCTGGAGATCATCTGCATGAAATGTCTCGCCCGGGATCCGGGCAGGCGTTATACCAGCGCGCGGGTTCTAGGAGAGGATTTGGAGCGGTGGCTGGATGGCCGACCCATCACCGCTCGGCATGCCACCACGGCGGAACGTGTCTGGGCCTGGGCCCGAAGGAATCCCACGGTGGCTTCGCTGAGCGCAGCGTTGTTCGCCGCCCTGCTCACGGGCGGGATTTTGTTGTTTTTCAAAAACAGGGATCTGGTCGCCGCGCGCGATGACGCGGAGCAGCGGATAGATTTCATGACCAAAGATCTCGCGGGGAAAATGCAGAGCTTCGGACAACTTACGCTGCTCAATGAGGTGTTTGCCGATGCCGATCATTACTACGCGGCACGGCCTGCGGCGGAATCCGATCCGGCCGCCATGGAGCGCCGCATTTCCTTTCTTCTTAAATTCGGCGAAGTGCTGATGCCGCAGGGGAAACTGGAAAACGCCCTGCAGAAATTTGACGAAGCGATCCGTCAGGCCGCTGCTGCTGCAAAACGGTATCCCTTGGATTTCAGATTCCGCGCGCTCCAGGTGGCCGGGCACCGGTGGTCGGGCCAGGCACTCATGGATTCCAGCACCGATCAAAGGGCCAGGGAGGTGCTCCTGCGTGGGATAGACCTCATTCCCAACCCCGCCACCTCCGAGGAGAAAGCCGCCCGTGCCGCCATCCTCAACGTCACCGCCCGGGCCTGTACCCATCTGAAGGACTACGCCACCGCGGCCAGAATGACGGATGAATCGGTGGACCTCTGTCATTCGCGACTCGCGCAGGCAATCACCCCCGGAGCCTATGCCGACCTTGCCTCCGCCCATGAGGAAATGGGTGTCGATCTCAAGGAACAGGCGGATGCATTGAAGGATTTCGAGCCGCAGCAGGCCAGGGAATTATTCCGGCAGTCACTGGCTGCATTTCAACAAATGCTGGATGCCTGCAAAAACGCCGGGAAAATGGAGGTGGACAACCTAATCTGGCAGCGGCGCATCGGACAGGCCGAAAACTGGCTGGCTTCCGTGGAGCGGCGGCAGGGCAACCACGCGGAAGCACGGAAACATCTGGCGGAGCAGCGGGCCATCATGGAACCCTTGCTGGCGGCGGAACCACTCAACGGAGAGTGGCAGATGTCCATGGTCCTCAATGCCTGGGCGGAAGGGCAGATTGCCGAAGACCTGGGAATCAGGGACGAGACCATACACTGGCACGAACAGCAGGCACTGCTCTCCTCACGGCTCATGAGCCAGAATCCCTCCGTGCGCATGTGGTGGATCCACCACCAGCAGGTGCTCTGGGATCTGAGTCATGATCTGCAGGAATCTGATCCCTCGCGGGCTCTCGATTGCCTGCGCCGTTCCTCGGAAGCCGCCGTCAGGGCAAATGAATTCAAGGCCAATGAACAGGACCTGCGGGCCATGACCGAACTCCTCCTGAAAGCCTGCATGCAAACGATTAAGGCAGGGGAGATGGATCGGGCAATCAGTTTGGTGGAACGTGTGTCCGCGCGGATCCAAGCCCGGCTGGAACAGACGGACACACCGGTGCCCGAGCGCTGGCTGGCCGCGCTGATTTTGCTGCAGGTCCAAAATGAAATAGTGCAGGAAATGGCCGAAAGGCCCGCAGCGGCTGCCGCCATCCGAACAGGTGTGAACCAAAACTGGCAGAAGGCTCTGGCTTACCCACGCGTGCTCGACGATCTGGCAAAAAATGTTCGCGTTCCCATCCGCGATTTTTTGAAACGCATGGTGATGGAAGGAAAGGCAGAACAGGCGTTGAAAACGGCCCAACGATGGATGGAATTACCGAAATCTCTTGCCGGAGCGCGCGTGGCGATTGGCTGGCGGGCTGGCTGGTTGCGCCTGACGGCCGATTTCGTTGAAGTTTTCAACAAAAATCTCCCCGACGCAATACCCTCCGCACAGGCGTTCGCCAAAGCTTCCATGGAGACCCTCGTATCCTCCACGCCATCGCTGGCTTTGGATCCATCCGAGCAGGAGGCGGTGAAGAGGATTGAGGCGCTGCTGGCCCTACCCTGAATTTCTATTTCGAATGGAAGAGAGCGTCCCAGCGTTGCCGGTGCTCATCGGCATTGTTGAGAACCGTGGCCGCGTGCTTGCGGGCGGCCCGGGACATCTTCGCACACAGGGAAAGGTCTTTTTCCAGCAGGCGCGCGTAGCGTTTGAAATCGGCCCGGGAGTCGCAGAGGAATCCGCCCCTGCCGTGCGGCACCAACTCCTGAAGGTGATGACCGCCTCCATTGGGGGCCAGTGGAATGGCTCCTGTCAGCATGGCCTCAACCACGGCGCGTCCCCAACTCTCACGGAAGGTGGGCGATAAATCATACACGAACAAATCCAGCGAACTGAGAAACTCCACCGCAGGCATGGCGGTCGGGGGCAGGAGTCTCCAGCGATGATCGTATTGATGATCCGGCCAGCGACTTGCCACCTGCTGGCTCCACCCCATGACGGAAAAGTTGGCGTTCTTCAATCCAAGGCGCTCGTAGGAATGCGGGAAATCGAGCGGAAATTTGACGGGATCCGGACGTGACAGACGGCCGATCCTCAGCGGATTATGCCTAGGGCGCTGGCGCCAGCGATCCACGTAGGGAAACGATTCTGGATCGATGTAATTGCCGGTGATGACCCAATGCAGCCTGACGCGGGAGGAATGAGGTGAGGCAATTTCGCCCTGGCTGGTATTTGGATGGAGCAATGGCTCCGAGGGATGAACCTGCAGGCCCGTCCAGGCGTAACGGAGGAGGGGTTCCAAAAGTCGTCGCTGCACTTCAGAAACATAAATAACATGATCAATCGCCCCGGCCATGATCAGGCCGATTTCCCCCGTGATATGCCACATCATGTCGTTGGACCAGGCAAATTTGAGTCCCCGATCCCGCAGCTGTGCAATTCGGTCACCTTCGAGCATCCAACCATTGCAAAAAGCCAGGCCCCAGCCGCGCATGCGCTTGGGCAGCTGACTCCACGAGAGCACTGCAATACCGAGGTGCTTAAGGAACCGCCTCCATTCCATCTCCTCCAGACACCTGTCGTCATTCGGAATCACGGTGATGCGATAGTGTTTGTGCAGCAAACGAAGTGTGTGCACCAGCTTGGTGTCAGCCCCGCCGAGATGAGAGGGCCAGCCGAAAAAATAGAGATTCATAGCTGCGGTGTGGAAATTCTGTGCTAGGGGGGGCGTCGGGACTTGCTACGATGCCGAATCATCGACAGTCAATGCAATTTCACCGGCATAAACACCAACATACACCAACATACACCAACCTGATGAATGCTGACTATTATCGTTTGATAGGATTTCTTGACATGGTGACCACGATGCTGGGCGAAAAGGACCTCGCCTGGCCGAACGCCAAAAAGTCTGCAGTCTCCCTGGAGCGCCAGTTAAGCAGTGCGAAAAAAATTCTCGTGGCCGAGGGACTGAAACTTCAGCGGGCCAACGCTGAATTCGAAGCCAACGTAAAATCCGCCCGTGAAGTGATCGCGGATGTCATGACCATGCTTCGCCAGGCCAACCAATCCACCGATCCGCTCGTGGCCGCGCATTTTGAAGAATTTTCAAACCCCGATGCCGTTTCGACGCAAAGTGCCTCGTCGGGGGCGACCGGCAAAACGCGCCGTCTTGGTGGTGGGGATGACTGCTCAAGCAGCATTAAAATCACCAGTCCTACTGGTGGCGGACCATCCGGCTCTGGATCGGGCTCGGGACCAGGTGGTGGCAGCAGCAGCTCTGGCTACTAACTGCCGGTTGTTAAATCTTCCGGACACCGGAGGGCCCTACCGGCAGCGGAGGTGTTTCTTTCTTCAGGAATTCCGAGCCTTACCCAGGTGCTTCGGCCAGTTCTCCGTGGCTGGCAATGCTATTGGCACTGAGGTGCGTCTCACCGGGCAATACTACGTGGGATCGAATCCATATTGATTGGCCCCGAGGCTGCCGCGCAGGCAACCGCATTCAATGAATGCCCAAATCGGGCCAACCAAGGGGATGATGCCAATGAATACCCAGAGCCCTGATTTACCCCGGTCATGCCACCGCTTCACGGCAACTGCCAGGCCACTCCAAATCATGAATACAAAAGTGACAAGCAAGAGCAGGCCCAAGGTGACACCCATGCTTTGGTTCTCATCCGAGAGCTGAGCCAGCAGCGCAACAGGGATGATGGCAATGAAGTTGATCAATGCCGCCGCCCAGTATTGCCGGCGGGGAATGCGTCCCGTGAAGCTGAAGAGGATTTGCATCCAGGTGAGTGGCACCGCTTGTTCGTGCCGATAAGTTGGGTGAATCGTTGACTGGGGCGCCGCATAGGGATTGGCAGGTTGCTGGGGCGCGAGGGGCTGGGCCGCAGTTTGGAAATGGGGTGCGAGGGAGGTCTGCCCGGCCGGCAGCCAGTTGGCCTGGCCAGCTTGCCAGACGAGCGTCTGCGGGGTGATCTGCCCTTCTTTGATCATCTGTACGATGACGGATTCTTCAACGGGTCCCTGGCTCTGGCCGAATGAACTGTAGTGCCACATAAATAGTTGGATTTGGTAGTGTGGGCCAATCCAATCAGCTTGTGGGAAATTGGCAATTACCAAATCCAGTGAGCAGAAAAAAGAGCGTTTGTGACTGTGGGCTCAAGAAAAGCCCGTTCGCATGCGGCGGTGTCCAGGTTCTGAATTCACGATCATCTAAACCGAACCCGCCATCTCCATGAGCCGGGCGATGATGCGCGGCCCATCCAGGCCCAGTCCGTTGTGCTCCCATTCGTTGGTAATCCACTGGGCGAAGTGGGGAATGTGGCGGGCGGTTTCCTCGGACCATTCGATGGGAACATACATGTCGCCATGGTAGGAAATGGCGGCCACCGGCACCTCGTTGCGGGCGAGTTGCTGCAAATCATAGAGCGGACCCCAGTCGGATTTTTCCGCCAGCAACTCCGCACAATCGCGCAGGGGGTCCAGCACGGGATATTCGTCCATCATGGTGGGCGAGATCATTTCACCGGTGAAAATGAGTCGCTGGTCGGGTGAGATTTCCACGGCAGGAAATTCTGCACGCAGGCGTTCAGCGGCCCAGCGGGTCGCATAGCCTTCGGCGTAAATGCTTTCGTGGAGGATGCAGAAAAGGGGATTGGTCTCAAAGGGCAATTGTCGGTCGCAGGCTGCGAGGAACGTGTAGCTCAACTCCTTCCCTGCCTGGCCGCTGATGAAAGCCTCCTCCAGCAGGTAATGGAGCGATTCAAAGGCTCCGCTCATTCCGAAATTGAGACCAAGTTGTTGAAACCTCCGGGCTGTGAGAGGGCGGCCACTGGGGAGCAGGGGCGATTTTTCCAAGGCCGGCAATACATCACGAATGACCGCCTCGTCCTCGGGATAACGCTCATAAAACTGGCGGTTTTTCTCCAGCACTTTGCCATAAGTCATTCGGTAATTTTCATCGATGTGACGCTTCACGCAGGCAACTCCTCCGGTGATGAGGACCTTCGCCAGTCCCTCCGGATGGAACGAGAGATACGTCAGTAAAATAAATCCCCCATAGCTCTGACCGAGCCCAACCCATTTTCCTCCTCGCGGTAGCAGCGTCAATCGGATGGCCTCGGCATCGCGCACGATGTTGTCGGCGCGAAAGTGGGTGAGGTAGTCCGCCTGGGCCCGTGGAGTGCGGAGGACGCTGAGCGATTGGGGGAGTACTTTGGTGCTCAGGCCATTGCCGCGTTGATCCAACAGCAGAACCCGATGGTGCTTCAGGAGTTCCCCCAGCCAGCCGCTTTTCGTCGAAGGACGGGGTGAGGCGAAACCGGGGCCGCCCTGGAAAAAAATAGCCCAGGGCAGTTTTTCATCGGAATCCGATGCCGCCGCTACAATCTCCCGCCCGAAGACCTGGATCCTGGATCCACTGGGATGGGCATAGTCCAGCGGCACTTCAAAAAAGCGATCTTTTAGAATCATTCCTTCGAAACGCCGCGCTACCCCCATGGTCATGGACGCGGGTTCGATGGAAATTTTCATGGGTGTAGTGGGATTTAAGATGCGCAGGTTTGACCCGGCACTAGCGCGTCAGCGCGCAGCAATCACCCCAGGTCAGGCTGAACTGGGCCCAGATGGAATGCTCGTCGCCGAACTGCGGGGAGTGGTCGTAGTTATATTGGAGTTTAAAAAGCACCGGTAGTTTCTCGCTGGGACGCCAGGTGATGGATGGGGATGTCCTCCAGCGTTCGTCGAGACCCGCGGCATCGGAGCCGCTGACGTATTCACCGCGGAGGTGGGCCTGGAGGGTTCCGCCGGGCAGACCATAACTGACTTCAGAATAAGCCCCAAAGTCGGTGAGATCGCGATGTGCGCCGGCTTCATTGGCGGAACCGTATTGGCGCAGAAACAATTCGCTGCGCCAGCGAACGTATTCACCAGTGTTAGAGCGTGAGTTGAATTTCATCAATCCCTCCGGCTGCCAGAGATACTCGGTGTGCAGGCCATAGAGTTGAGTCTGCCGCCCGGCATTGTTGTCTCCCCACGCTCCGGAGACGCCGATCTGGTAGTGAGTGTCACTTCGCGGAGCGTAGGTCAGAGTGTAATCTGCGGTGGCGGCCCAGTCATGAAAAAGTGCCCCTTCGGCAGGGAAGGGGGCCTCGGATTCCTCCGCCCCCTCCTCCTCATCTTTTTCGGGCACGGCACCAAACGCCACGTAGAATCGGTCCTTCCAGCCGGCGGGCAAGGCTCGCAAAACTGGGAATGACAATTCGCCTCCATAGAGCGCCAGTGAATCATCCCCGATCATGCGGCCATTTGCCAGGTATTGGTCGGCGAAAACGAAGTCCTCCGGATGGAGCGTCTGCTGGTATCCAAACTGCGGGTAAAATCGTCCTCCTTTAAATTGCGCGTCGAGCGGGAGTCCTTTGAATATCATGTAATATTCCTCAATCTCGTCAGCCCAGTGATTGTCGAGGTCCACCTTGGCCGCATAAGTGGCGAAGGCTAATACGTCGGGCCCAAATTTCCCCGTGAGCGACAACTCCACATTCTGGATCGTGAATCCATTGCGGTCCGGGTCGTGGTGCCCAACTGCCAACGCTCCCTCTTCAGCGGTGGATGTTCCGAAGGCGGACTGGAAATTCACCTCAGGGTAAAGCCACCCACCAAGGCTGAACCCAGTTCCTGTCGCCAGATTCAGCGGGCAGCAGTCGGCATTGGTTGGAGCATCAATCGTCAGCGCGGCAGAAGCAACAGGTACGAAAGCCGCCAGGAAAATGAGGCAGGGGCGTGGGAATGGGAGGCCGGTAATGTTCATGAGGTGAGCTGGAACGCTTGAAGAATCACAATGTCACCCGCCTTGTCCAGTCGTAAATGCTCTTTGAACTCAGATGCGATTAAAACACGCAAATGAGCGTTAGAGTCCGCCGCCGTGTGGAGGTAGCGGGAGGACGTCAGGGGCGATGGGTCCCCTGCCGATCCTGGATTTATTCCCATCACCAACCAGCGTAACTACATCATGGTATTTCATAAAATTTTCCACAGTGGCCTTGCAGGAGTTCTGCTCGCCTTGCTCAGTGTTTCATTTGCTGCCGACCCGCTTGTGCAACTTCACAAGGGGGATCATATCGCCATCGTTGGCAGTGGGTTGGCGGACCGCCAGCAGCATCACGGCTGGCTGGAGGCGCTGATTCACAAGGCCAATCCGGAGGCCCAGCTGACCTTTCGAAATCTGGGATTTGCGGCGGATGAGATCAATCTGCATCCAAGGTCGGCGGATGTTCCTCCGACGGAATATTTCCTGTCGATGAAAAACGGTGACACGCCCGCGAAGCACAACCCGGGAATCATTTACAAGGCGGGAACGGAATTTGGGGCGGATGTGATTTTTGCCTACTGGGGATTCAATGAATCGTTCCGTGGTCCCGCCGGTCTGGAACAATTTAAAAGCAATCTGAGCGCATACCTCGACGCCCAATTGGCGGCAAAATACAATGGTAAGGAGGCACCGAGAATTGTGCTGTTTTCCCCGATTGCCCACGAAAATCTCAAGAGCCCGGATTTCTCGGATGGCGAGGCCAACAACGCCAACCTGTCACTTTACACCAAGGCGATGGCTGAGGTTGCCCAGGCTAAAAAAGTGCCCTTCGTTGATCTCCTTACGCCCTCGCGCGAATTGTTTGCGAGGGCCTCCGCTCCGCTCACGATCAATGGCATTCATCTGACGGAGGAGGGCGATCGGCAACTTGCTCCCGTGCAATTCAAGGCCCTCCTTGGCATTGATGCTCCCCCCACCAACGATCCATTGGTTGGTAAAATCCGCGCTGCGGTCCTCGATAAAAACATCGAGTGGCATCACCGTTACCGCACGGTCGACCAATTTAACATCTACGGCGACCGTTCCCGCGGAGCCTATGAAGGCGTGATCAATGCCGTGACGCTCGGCGTGGAAATGGCCCAGCGTGATATCAAGACGGCGAATCGTGATCTCAGGGTATGGGCGGTGGCCAAGGGGGGCGATCTCAAAGTGACCGATGACAACCTGCCGCCCGTTCCGCCAGTTCCGCCCAATCGCAAGGACAGCGTCCCCTATCTCAGTGGAGAGGCTGCGATCCAACATTTAAACGTTGCCAAGGGATGCAAAGTGGAATTCATCGCCTCCGAGGAGATGTTTCCTGAGCTGGTCAATCCGGTGCAGATGAATTTCGATACCAAGGGGCGGCTCTGGATTGCTGCGTGGCCGAGTTATCCGGAAACCACGCCAACGACCAAGGTTTTTGACAAACTGCTGGTGCTTGATCTCGATCCCAAGACGGGCCGGGTGGCGAAGATGACGACGTTTGCCGATGGTCTAAACTGCCCCACGGGATTTCAGTTTTACAAGGATGGCGTGCTCGTCATGCAGTCGCCGGACCTCTGGTTCCTGCGCGACACCGACGGCGATGGCAAGGCGGACAAACGTGAGCGGGTGCTGCACGGCCTGGATGCGGCCGATTCGCACCATGAAACGAATTCGATGTGCCTGGAGCCTGGTGGCGCGGTTTATCTGAGCGACGGGGTGTTTCACCGGACGAATGTGGAGACCTTTGACGGCCCCGTTCGCAATACTGACGGGGCCATTTACCGCTACGAGCCGAGGACCGGGAAATTCATGCGGCACGTGCCCTATGGCTTTGCCAATCCACATGGTCGTGTCTTTGACTATTGGGGAAATGATTTGATTACGGATGCCACGGGCAATGACAACTACTTCGGCCCTGCCTTCAGCGGACATCTGGACACTGGCTCGCATTCCGGAATGCAAACGTTCTGGAATCGGCCATCGCGCCCTTGTCCCGGCACCGCCATTCTTTCCAGCCGCCATTTTCCCGATGACTGGCAGGGCGATTTCCTGAATACCAATGTGATCAGCATCCAGGGAATCTTCCGTGCGAAACTAACCGATGAGGGATCGGGAATCAAAGGGGAGACGCTGGAGAATCTCGTCGAAACAGATGTGGGAAAAAATCCAAATTTCCGCCCCTCTGGTGTGGCGGTTGCGCCGGATGGATCGCTCTATTTTATGGACTGGTCGCAGATGCTCATTGGCCACCTTCAGCACCATTTGCGGGATCCCAATCGCGATCACCAGCACGGACGCCTTTACCGTATCTCCTACGAGGGCCGGCCTCTGCTCAAGCCGAAGCAGATCGATGGCGCGTCGGTCCCTGCACTGCTGGAATTACTCAAGGAACATGAGGACAATGTCCGGATGCGGGCCAAGGTGGAATTGGACAAGCACCCAACGAAGGAGGTGATTGCGGCCCTGAAGACATGGATCAATGCGCTCGATCCCAAGGATCCGGCGTTCGAACACCACAGGCTCGAAGGACTGTGGGTTCACCAGTGGCACAACGTGGTGGATCTGGATTTGCTGAAGGTCATTTTGAAATCTCCCGAACCCCGCGCCCGTGCGCAGGCTCTGCGTGTGCTGGGCTACTGGCGCGATCGCGTTCCGGACGGTCTCGCCCTCCTGAAGGTTGCCGCCAATGATGAGGCCCCGCGTGTCCGCCTCGAAGCGGTGCGCGTCGCCAGCTTCTATCGTCAATGGGAAGCCGCGGATGTGGCCCTGACGGTGAAGAAGCATCCCACTGATTACTACATCGACTACTGCCTGAAGGAAACGCTGCAACAACTCGCCCCCTGGATGCAGTCTGCCATTTCCGAAGGCAAGCCACTCGCCGAAGACAATCCGGCTGGGATTGAAATGGTGCTGGGTTCTGTCAGCAATGCGGACCTGCCCAAGTTGCCCAAGACTTCCGTCACCCTCATGGCCATGCTCACGCGTCCGAACATGACCGCAGCGCAGCGCATGGATGCCCTGGCCGCACTGGCGAAATTGAAGAATGCCTCGCCGATCGATACCCTTTTGTCCGCTCTGGCGCCGCTAGCCAAGGGCGGTGGCGGTGCCTTCGAGGATCTTTGCCGGTTGCTCCTCCAGCAACCGCTCCCTGACCTCAAGGGTGCCCGTGCTGCGCTGGAGAAATTATCCGCCGGGGAAAATGCCTCCATGGTCCGCCAAGCCTCGACGGCCTCGCTGATTTCGCTGGATGGGAAAATTGATGACGCTTGGAATGCTGCAGTGAAATCACCGGCTGCCCTGAAGAATTTTCTGGAAGCCGCGCCGTTGATTCCGGACCCCGCCGTCCGCGGCACGGCCTTTGAAAATGTCCTGAACTTGCTGACATCCTATCCTCCGCAGATCACGGCCGCCCTGAACAAGGACAAGGTGGGCACGGCGCGCTATGTGCGAATTGAATTGCCGAGACAGGGCACGCTGACGCTGGCCGAGGTGCAGATATTTTCTGATGACACCAATGTTTCCAAGAACTGTGTGGCCAAACAATCGAGCACGGATTTTGGCGGCGAAGCCATGCGAGCGCTGGATGGAAATACGAATGCCGAGTTCCAAAGTGGCACGCAGACCCATACGAGGGAGGGTGAGAATAATCCCTGGTGGGAAGCGGATCTCCAGGCGGACATGCCTCTCTCCGCCATTGTCGTCTGGAATCGTGCGGGTTTCGTGGAACGGCTTGAAGGCTATACGCTGACAGTGCTCGATGGAGAGCGTCGCGAGGTTTTCAAGAAAACTGGAATCCCCGCCCCGCGCCTTTCCAGCCGCATTGACATCCCAAACGATCCCTCCGCCGGCGTGCGCCGCGCCGCCATCCGGGCGCTGCCGATGCTGGGTAAAGACCCGGAGAAGGTTTTTTCCAGCTTGGCGGCACTCATTCAAAAGAACGAGGAACTCCCCGCCTCCGCCAAGGCCATCATGCAGCTTCCGCGCACCTCCTGGTCCAAAGACCAAGCCACTCCCGCCGCGGAGTCCGTGATCGCATGGGCTCGCAAGGTGCCCGTGGCCGGGCGCACTTCGCAGGAATTTATCGAGGTCGTGCAGGCGGCCAATGAACTGGCCGCCCTCATGCCGCCCGACCGCGCCGCCGCCGCACGCAAAGCATTGAAGGAACTTCACGTGGACGTCTTCGTCATCAAAACGGTCCGTGAACAAATGCGTTACGACACCCCGCGCCTGGTTGTGGAGGCAGGTAAGCCGTTCCAGATCATTTTCGAAAATGCCGACGCCATGCCGCACAACATGGTCTTCGTGCAACCGGGAACCCTGCAGGCAGTCGCCGAATCCGTGCAGACTCAGGCCCCTGACAAACTTGATGCCCAGGGTCGCGCCTATCTCCCGGCCAACGATTCCCGCGTCTTCGCCGCCACCAAGCTCATTGAGGCCGGTCAGAAGGAAACGTTCACGGTGAACGCCCCCGGTCAGGAAGCTGACTACGAATACGTCTGCACCTTTCCCGGTCACTGGGCGATCATGCGCGGCAAGCTCATTGTGACAAAGGATGTCGATGGCTATTTGAAGGAACATCCCGCCGACAAGTGAAACACGATCCACAGAACCAACCAGCGGAAGCACAGGTTCTGGTCAATGGCGTTTCCGTTACTCCGAATGCTCCTGCATTAAGGCTGCGTGTTGCCTGTTGTGTGGGAGTGGTCGCCAGCTTCCTGCTGCTCTATGACACCACCAACTGGCTGGCCTCACGCAGCGGCACCACCCGTTGCCTGGCCTTCGACTGGGAATTCCACCTGCCCAGGATTTCATGGTTCGTCGTTCCCTACTGGAGCATCGATATTCTCCTGGCGATCGTCACCCTGTTTACCATCCGCAGCGGCCAACTCCGCGTGCTCCTGTTCCGCCTCGCCTTCATTCTGGTCGTCTCCTGCGTCTGTTTCCTGCTCTGGCCCTGCGTCTGCGGACACCAGCGGGAGATCCCTGACGACTGGAGCGCCCCACTCTTCCGCATTCTGCATTGGTTCGACATGCCCTACAACCAGGCCCCCTCTCTGCATGTGAGCGAAGCCATCGTCATTGCCCCGGTTTATTTGGAAAGACTGCCCCGGCGTTACCACCGTGCCGGCGTTCTCTGGCTGGCCTGCGGCTGTGCCGGCATTCTTTTCACGCACCAGCATCACCTCATGGATCTGCTCACTGGTACCGCGATCGGATTTCTGGCATTAAGAATTTTCAGGGAACGAAAAGAACCAGCCTTGGAACTTTAGGATAGTGCCTCACCTCAGCCGTTCACTGTTAGGTCACATTGCCGGGATTTTCAACTCAAGCCGCCTGGGTGTCACCCTGGGGGAGCTGGCGGTTTAGGAATTCCTCGGCGAGGGCGCGGTAGGCCTGGGTGGCGCGGCCGTTGGTGTCGTATTCGATGAGGGCTTTTTCGTAGCTCTGGCTTTCGGCGACGGCGATGCTGCGGGGGATGACGGTTTGGTAGACGAGGTTTTCGAATACGCGGCGGACTTCCGCGACGACGGAGCGGCTGTGGGAGGTGCGGCCGTCATACATGGTCATGAGGATGCCTTCGAGGGAGACGTGGGGATTGACGCCGGAGGCGGCGATCTGATCGTGGATGTCCACGATGCGGGCGAGGCCTTCAAGGCCGAAGTATTCGCATTGGATGGGGATGAGGAGTCCGTCCGCGGCGGCGATGGCTGAGGTCATGAGGACGCCGAGGGAGGGAGGGCAGTCGATGATGAGGAAATCAAACTGGTTGAGGGCCTTGAGCGGTTGGAGGACATCGCGCAGGCGGGTGAGGTGATTTTCCGAACGCACGAGTTCCACTTCGCATCCGGCGAGTTCCATGGAGGCGGGGATGAGGGAGAGGGTGGGGAAGCGGGTGGGGAGGACTTTGCCGGCGAGGGTATCGTAGCCGATGAGGACGCGGTAGAGGCTCTGACCTTCGGCGGCGCGGTAGCCGAGGCTGCTCGAGGCATTGCCCTGGGGATCCATGTCGAGGAGGAGGACGCGGGATCCTCGCTGAGCCAGGCAGGCAGCCAGATTGGTGGCTGTGGTGGTCTTACCGACTCCGCCTTTTTGATTGGCTATGGCTATGATCTTCATGGTCGATTGAGGGCGGATAAAGTGTCGCGCGAAAATGGTCTTGCCTGACATTTCACAGGATGCCGGGGTTGGCCAGTGGAAAGCTGCGGGAATTTCAGGAAATGCTGGCATGCGTGAGAATTGCTGGCAAGGTGCGGGCATCGTTTACCATCATGAAATCGACCAAGCCCTTTTTGCTGCTGCTCACCCTTCTGCTTGCATCCTGCACCTCGACTCCGCCGGGAAATACCAGCTACCAGAACTACCCGAGCCAGCCGTCCGCGCCCCCGCCTTCTCCGCCGGTGTTCCGGCCTCATTCACCGCCTCCGATCATACAGGCGCAGGCTTATATTTTGGTGGATGCAGCCACGGGACGGTCGCTGGCTTCGAGCCGCGCGGATGAACGCCGCGGGGTGGCATCGACACAGAAATTAGTGACGGCGTTGGTTGTTTCGAAGAGTGGAAATTTGGACCGCAGGATTCGCATCGAGCCCTCGGATGTGCGGGTGGAGCCGACGAAAATAGGCCTGGTTCCGGGCGAGGTGATTAGCCGCCGGGAGGTGCTCTATGCAACGCTGGTGAAGAGTGGCAACGACGGTGCGAATGCGCTGGCGCGGGACAACGCGGGCAGCACGGAGGCCTTTGCATCGCGCATGAACAGTCTGGCGCGTTTCTATGGAGCGACGAATTCGTATTTCGTGAATCCCCACGGACTCACTGCGGGAGGCCAGTCCTCCACGGCGCGGGACATGGCGCGGATCGCGCTGGCGGCGTATCGGGATCCGGTGATTCGGGATATCGTGGGCCGGGGTTTCGTGATGTTTCATGGCCACAGCCTGAAAAGCACCAATGATCTGCTGCGCCGTATGCCGGAGTGCAACGGCATGAAGACCGGCTACACCAACAGTGCGGGCAAATGCCTCATTTCCAGCGCCAGCCGCAACGGTCGGGCGGTGATTCTGGTGCAACTGGGCAGCCGGGTGAAATACATATGGGATGACGGCCAGGCGATGATGAACTGGGGGCTCTCGAATTTGTAATCCTCGCGGCTACAACAGAGGTCGGACGCGGGTGAGGCGCTTCCAGAAGGGTTCGATGATCGGCGAGAGCGCGGCGAAGATTTCATCCGGTGTGCGGCCACCCTCCGGACTGTGTTCTGCGGAATGCAGAAGTTCATCCGCGGCGTAGAGTGTGGCGAGCGAATCCGGATCGAGGGAGACGACGTCCACATACGTCAACTGTGCCTGATGTCCGGCATCGTTACCAAGCCATGCGGCGAGATCGACGGGTTCCTGGCTGGCCGAGAAAATGGCCAGATGCGGCTGGGGCAGGATTCCTGAAACGTATTTCTGGCGTGCAAAGGCGAGGAGTGCCTGCCAGTAGGGACGGTCTTCGTGGGCTTCGGTGCCAAATAAAATTTCGGCATCGGGTGTCTCCCAGAGCATGACTCCGGGACCTGCCGAGCCCGGCAGTGGGACGTGCGAGGCCTTCACGACCGCAAGTCGTTTGCCGCAGACGTCGAGCAAATGGCAGAGCAGGTCCTGATCGATGCGCAGGGGTCTGGCACCGAGGAGCCGCTCGCGGAGTTGCTGGAACTGCGTTTGGATATCGCTCTGCTGGTCGTGAGCGGGGGAGGTGACAGCGGCATTCTCCGGCCTTGTGAAAGTAAGTTTCCCGGCGACGGCACGATCGGTGCGCAGTTTTTCCAACATGGATTTCAACTGCTGGAAGGACGTGCCTGACGGAGCCTGGGTGAGGAGCGAGGAGAAATTCGGCAGGTCGGATTCATCGTCCCGATTCACCGTCGCGGGCGGCGTCGCGGGTTCCGGCTGCGGCCGGTGGATCCACGATTCCCAGGCGCGCGCGGCATGGCGGAGGATGGTGCGTGCAGGCCCGCCTCGAGGCTGGTCGGCATGCGGAAAGGCCAGGGTGCTTAGAAAGCCGTGGCTTTCGGTTTCAGAAACGCCCGCGGAGCGCAGCCGCCAGCGCAGCAGTTGCAGCCCCTGCTCTGCATTCAATTCCCTGAGTTCAATCCATTCCTCGGCCAGGCGATCCTCCATGGCGCTGGGCAGGTATTTTTGAAAGCTTCCCGCCCAGATGTCCTGGTTGGCGCTGAGAATGATGAGGGCCCGTGGCAGCAATCGTCGGAATTCACAGATCACCGAGGCCACCCGCATTGTCTGCAGCGGCTGCCCGTGGACGGCATCCAGGTGATCGAAAACGAGCAGCACGGGATTGTCCAGCGAGGCGAGGCGCAGGAATTCCACGAGACGATCCCGGCCAAAATTTTCATCCAGCTTGGGAGCGGTTAAGATTTGCATGCCGCCGGACATCCGGCCCGCGCCGTCGCCCTGCTGCAAGGCCCAGCGCAATTGTTCCAGGCGCGCCGGGCCGGCCTCGGGCGTTTCCTGAGTGTAGGCACACAACGCGCGCAGCCAGGTCACGGCGGCGTCCTGCGCAATGCCGCTGTTTCTGGCCAGCACGCTGCTGGTGATGGGCAGGAGGCGTTCGAAATGATCCGCGAACCATTTGCCCACCGCCTGGCGCGCGTCGTGGAGATCGAAGAGTTCGAGCGAGCGTTTTTGCAGCGCGCTGATGGCGGCCTCAGGATTGGCGCAGGGGACAATTTTGCCACGGATCAATTCCGCATTGAGCATGCCGAACAACTGCCGTGCCAGGGAATCGATTTGCGTGAGTTTGCCAACGCCGATCTCCGCCTTGTGGGCGGTTGCCAGGCAACTCCCCAGCAGATCCGTCCAGCGCATCTCGCGATCCGTCTCCCAAGTCGGGGCGACGACCAATGTGGTCTTGGAAACTTTCTCTGTCAGGGCGGCGAGCAGATGGGATTTTCCGAATCCAGCGCGCGGTGCTTTCAGCAGAACGACGCGACCCTCCCAGCGCTGTTCCGGGGCGCTGCCGCTGCCGTAGCGCTGGCCTTCCAGCATCGTTAGAAGCTGGTCCCATTCCGCCCGGTGCATGAGGGCATTGCCGCCGGAAGCTGGCCATCCATCAGGGTAAATATCGGCTTTGAAGGGATTGGAAAGCATGCCGTGAGTCCGGGGAAAGTGAGAGTTTAAATGGAAATTTTAGCGATCAGACATCATCTCCATATTCTGAAAATTGCAATGGTTTTCAAAAGTGGATTGCGTTGTTGATAATTTCAACACTTAAACCTTCTGGTGCAACCGCGCCAAATACCATTCCACGAACCGGGGAATTCCCTCCTGGATCGGCGTGTGGGGTGCATACCCCAGCAATCGGCCAGCTTTGCTGACGTCCGCGAAGGTGCGGG
Organism: Akkermansia muciniphila; assembly: GCA_943333275.1. Classification (GTDB taxonomy): domain Bacteria; phylum Verrucomicrobiota; class Verrucomicrobiia; order Verrucomicrobiales; family V1-33; genus JAGNEJ01. The sequence continues at coordinate 25,294 of CALQSQ010000018.1, read as the reverse complement.
GAACATCTCCGGGCTGCATGGGCAGGGATTGAATGATGGCCTTTTTGCCGAGCGCATTTTCGATGGCGACGATGAGTTCCTGGAGGGTGGTCGTCTGCGAGCCACCGAGATTGAAGGTATCAAACATTTCCCCGGCGTAGTTCCGGCTGGCCATGATGCCGTCCACGATGTCATTGACGAAAGTGTAATCCCGCGCGGTCGAGCCATCGCCATAGCGCGGCACGGGCAGGCCCTGATGGATGAGGCCGGTAAATTTGGAGATGGCCAGATCGGGTCGCTGGCGGGGGCCGTAAACGGTGAAGAATCGCAGGCAAACGGTGCGCAGGCCATAGAGGTTGGTGTAGTTCGAGCACATTTGCTCGCCGCACATTTTCGTCATGGCATACGGGCTGATGGTTTGCTCGATGCGGTCGGTCTCGCTGAAGGGGACTTTTTCGTTGATGCCGTAGACGGAGGAACTGCTGGCAAAAATGAAGCGCGGCACACCGGTTTGGTTGGCGGCTTCCAGCAGGTGATGCGTGCCGTAGATGTTGGTGGCCAGATAAAGCTCCGGATCATCGATGGATGGTCGCACGCCCGCGCGGGCCGCGAGGTGAATGACCTCGTCAAATTTCCCCTCCCGGAAAATTTGGTGCACGAGATCCTTGTTGCGGATGTCCCCCTCGATGACCCTGGCCCCGTCTGCAAACGAGGCGACATTGGCCCGCTTGATGGCCGGGTCGTAATAATCATTAAACTCATCAACGACCGTCACTTCGGCTCCCTGCGCGAGGAGTCGGTCCACTGTGTGTGAGCCGATGAATCCAGCTCCGCCCGTAACAAGTATCTTCATAAGCCGCGTGTTGTAACGCTCCGACCCGCCCCCCGCAAGGGTAAATGGTGGGGGGAGTTGAGAGGGAACCCGCAGGAGCCGGAGCCCGTCAGTGCTTGAGCAGCCCGCGCAGCTTGGCAAGACCGCGGCGGATGCGGGCTTTCACCGTCCCCAGGGGCGTTCCGGTGCGTTCGGCTATTTCGGTTTGCGAGAGGCCCTCCAGGAAAGCGAGATGGATGGCCAGGCGCTGGTCCGGGGCGAGATGGAGGACGGCGGAGCGTGCCTGGGAGGATAGTTCGTTGATTTCGGCGGCACAGCTTGGGGAGGGGGCCTCCCAGCCTTTTTCCATTTCCGTCTCCTGCTCAAATCCAAGGTTCAGCCGGTTCCGGCGATCCCGGCTGCGGAAGCGATCGATGGCCCGGTTGCGCGCGAGGGTGGCGAGCCAGGTCGATGGCTTGCCGCGTTCCTCAACGTACATGTCCGCCTTTTTCCAGAGCAGGGCGAACACTTCCTGCATCACGTCTTCAGCGTCCTGCCGGTTGTTGAGAACCTGCATCACCGTGGCGAAGACCAGGTTGGAGAAACGGACGTGCAATGAATCGAAGGCTTTGCGGTCGCGGGCCGCCACGCGACGAAAGAGAAGCTTGGTCTCTTGAACATCAGCATCCAGAATTTCGGTGTCGGTATTTGCGATCATGGGAATGGGGGTTGTGCCAGAGGAGCGCTCCGCCGGGTGGGTTCTGTTTATTTAAATTGCGAACGGGGAAGATTTGCGTGCAACTCCGCAGGCAGCCAGCATGTTGCTGCATGGAAAGCCGCTGTATTGAAATTACGCAATTTGGAATTCCCAACGAGGTCGCCCGACTCGCAAGCCGGGCGGTGCGTCCTCCAGTGGGTGCCGAGATTCAACTGCGCATGGTCTGCGCGCCGATCAATCCCGCGGATTTGAATGTGATGGAGGGCACGTATGGAACGCTGCCAGAACTTCCCGCTGTGATTGGAAATGAAGCGATCGGGGTGGTCGAGGCTGTTGGCAGCGAGGTTCTCGACTGGGAACCTGGTGATGTGGCCCTGCCAGTGGCGCCGGGTGGTCTGTGGAATGAATGGCTGACGCTACGGGTGGACCAGGCGGTGAAATTGCCCAGGGAAATCGATCTCCGACAAGCCGCGATGCTGCGCGTGAATCCGCCCACCGCGTGGCTGATGCTTCACAAGTATGTGCGAATGGAGCCGGGGGACTGGATCGTGCAGAACGCAGGGAATTCGGCAGTGGGGATGGCGGTCACACAACTCGCGCAGGCAAGGGGATGGAGGGTGCTCAACCTTGTACGCCGTGAGGCGGCCGCGCTGCAATGCCGGGAGGCAGGCGCCGCGCATGTGCTGGTGGAGACAGAAAAGGATTTCCCTGAGCATGCCCGCGACCTGCTTGGTGCTGCCAGGGCCCGTCTGGCGCTGAATGCAGTGAGTGGAGAAAGCGCGCTGCGACTGGCAAATCTGCTGTGCGACGGGGGTGTGCATGTCACCTACGGAGCCATGAGCCGCCAGAAACTTTCCCTTCCCAATCGATTCCTGATTTTTCAGCAAATGACGTTCACCGGATTCTGGCTGACGGGCTGGACGAGGGAAACACCGTTTGGCGCGCAGCGGGAAATGTATCAGAAACTGGCCGCGGAAATCATCGCCGGCAACCTGCACATGCCGGTGGAAAAAAGCTACCCCGTGGAGGAAATCACCTCCGCAGTGACCCGTGCCCAGCAGCCGGGGAGGTCGGGCAAAGTGCAGTTGCACTGGTGACTTATTTCCGGAGGAGCGTCTTCGTGCTACCCGTGGTGGTGAGGCGGTTGGTCTTGGTATCGATGCGAATTTCCGTGGCCGCAGAGCTGGCGACAAGGGCCTTCGTACCCTCCTCAACTTTGGGCCATCCCTGCAGGATAATGGTTTCCGTGGCGGGGTCAAAAATCGCCCGGCTGCCACTGCCCACAAAGCCGGGGGCATCCGTTCCGAGCATGCGAACCGTCACGTTGCCCTCACCCACGACCTTGTCCATGGCCCCGGATTCGCTGGTCCCCATGTTCGCGACGACCTTGTCCGCCTTCATTTGGAAACGATCACAACTCAGGTTCACATTGCCGTGGAAGCTGGCGATATTGTGAACGTTGTCGTTGTCCACGCGGTCGGCATCGATCGCGAGATTGCCAAGACTTGGGCTGAGATTGGCAATGGGCTTGGCAGGCGCTGGCGGGGGTGGTTCGTCAAATGTTGAACCACCGGGAGTAAAATCCGAGCTGGGTTCGGGATCAGGCTCATTGCGCTGATAAGCTGCCGGGCGCACGGCGGCGAGCGTTGGCTGAATAAGCACTTTGGTTGGCTGAGGCGTCGTTACTGCGATGGGAGCGGGTTCCGCTGCCGGGGCGGTCGGGCGGACTACCGGAATTGGCTTCAATACTTCCGGCTCCGGCGGGGAGATTTCCTCGATGGGGAGCGAGGCATCGGCCATGGCTGTGGGTGCCAATACTTCGGTGGCGGCGAGGTTGGGAGGCTGATCGAGCACGGAAGGAACGGGGGCTTTTGGCCTGGATTGCTTAGCCGCCAGAGACGTCAGCCACTTTGTGGAATCTGGGATACCCCAGGGACCATCAAGCACCACTTTTTTGGGTGCGATTCTGACCACGATCTCTGGTTCATCACCTTTCAAATTGGGTGCCCGGTCTAGGGATGAGACAGATTTGGACGAAACAGCCAAGTTGTTGGCGGGCTGATGCAAGTCCCTGGCCAGGGCATTTCCCCTTGAGGCCGGCTTTGGATCCATGGCCTTGCTGGTTGGGACCTTGGTCGTCGCAACACTGGCGGGCGTCGTTTTTTTCTTGGCCGAGGCTACAGCGGTTTTGGTGGGCGACTTTTTCGTGGAAACAACCGGCGTTTTTTTCGGAGCGGCTTTGGCGACCACCGGGGCGGGTTTCGGCTTGGAGGAGGCTACAGGCACCGGCCCCGCCTTAGGGGCAGACGCTGGACGATTTTGAACGCTCGGTGCGGGGTAGGGCCGGGCTGGAGCAGGGGCGTATTGGGGCCGGGGGGGAGACCCACTGCCGCCAGATGGGGGCAGGATATAACCGCGCGGTGGCAGGGTGAATGGTGCCTGCCCCAATGTCGGGCCCAGCAGGCCTGCAAACACTAGGAACAACAGCGAGTAGAAAGGAGAGGATTTTTTCACAAGGAAAAAATTACCATGTCCACCCTAAATATCAATAATGATTAATAAAAATTTGATCCTTTCTCACCGGAACCATTCCCGGGCCCGAAGACTACTTCTTTTCAACAAGCCAGATGTTGCGATATCGCACAGGATTTCCATGATCCTGAAGGTAAATCGGACCAGCTTCCGGACCTTCCTGAAAGGGGGAGGCGGTGGTGGCGTGGTCGAGTTCCTGGTTCTCATGAATCACGACCCCGTTGTGCTTGACAGTGGCCTTCGCATTGGCGGTTTTCTTGCCCTGGGCGTCGTAGGTGGCGGCGGTATAATCGATGTCATAGGTCTGCCAGACGAGGGGAGGGAAGGCCATGTTGACCTTGGGAGAGGCGATGGTGTAGAACCCGCCGCATTCATTGTTCTCGCCCTCCAGGCCAAAGCTGTCCAGCATCTGGCATTCGTAGCGGCCCTGCAGGTAGCAGCCACTGTTGCCCCGGCCCTGGCCGCGTGCGGTGGGCATGTAGGGGATTTTAAATTCCGCGTGGAGCGTGAAACTTCCGAATTTCGCCTTGCTGGTGATGCCCTGCATGAGCGTGTCTCCATCCAGTTTCCCATTCTCAAAAGCATCCGCTGATTTTCCATCAAAGAGCACTTTCGCCCCTGCGGGTGCTGGTGCGCCAATCGTGGGGCTCTGGCGTTCCACTCGGTTCAGCGTGCCCTTGGCAAAAGTGATTTTACCCCCGGCCATCATGCCTTCCTGGCCCGCGAGAGTCACCTTGCCTTCGGCGGCCTGCCCCTTGATCCGGGTGGCTTTATCGCCGCTGAATCCGGCGCCGGGCAGACCGCTTGGATAAAGCACGGCGGCAAATTTCCCGCCACCCTCCGCGACCAGTTGGACCCCGACTTTCTTGCCATCGAGTTCACCTGCATATTCGCCCTGAACACTAAAGTCCGGGTCCTTGGCCTTGGCGGCGGCGGCATCCGAGAAGACAAGTTCCTCGGCTAGCACTGGACTGAACAGGAGGGCGGAGAGACAAAGCAGGTTGCGAAGCATGGTGGGTGTGGGTTGGGTATGAGAATGACCCGGATTCTAGGCAGTTTCCGGAATCCCCCAATCGCGAATTCCACGCCTTTCGCGTATTTTAATGCAATATCGGGGCCAGAGTGTCAGGATTATAGAAATTTAGGGAATTTCCCTACGAAAAATCTTGCCACTTCTCGGAGAAATCGCTAGCTTGTGGTCGGATCAGGAAAAATTCCCCGCCTCCGCTGACGGGGAAAGACACCGGATCCACATCAAATAATACAAAATACATACATCAAAAACATACCCCATAGAACCCAAATTATGAAACTCCGAAATTACCGCAGGGGCTTTACCCTGATCGAACTCCTGGTGGTCGTCGCCATTATCGCCTTGCTGGCGGTGGGCGTCTTCCCCCTCTACAGCAAGATCATGGTCGAAATGAAAGCCAAGAGCGCGATGAAAAGCGCCTATCAGATCCACCAGGCGCTCTTTGCCTATGCTTCCGGCAACGATCAAGTCTTCCCCAACGAAGACCAGGGCACCACTATCGCAGATGCCAACGCTGGCTACCGCCAATTGTTCGTGAAAGGACTGGTCGATGACGAGAAACTCTTCTTCGTCAAAACCTGTCCATGGCACGGCACCAAGGCGGGCCCGGATGGTGACCGCGGCACGCAGGAAGATGGATTCAAGAAAGCCCTCGAACCCGGTGAAAACCACTGGGGTTACGTCCGCGGACTCGTCTCCGACCGTGATGACTCCACCCTCCCCATCATCATGGACGGTGGAACCAGCAGCACACCCGGCAAATGGTCCAAGAACTCCAAGGAGCCAGGTGGCGTCTGGGGCGGCCGTTTCGCCGTGACCGTTCGGATCGGTGGTCAGGCCCGGGTTAATGACCTCGAGCCCGACCTTACCGTGAAAGACAAGCGCAATGGCAACCTCGTGGACATCTTCTCCACGGAATACGGCAGCGATCCGCAAGCAGCCCTCAATCCGCTCGCCAGCCAATAGCCAGTTAACTCCTGGCTTGATCAGGAACTTCGAAGAAGCCCGGGTGCGACCACGCATCCGGGCTTTTTCTTTGTTCAATGGCTGATCATTGTCCCGGTGGGGCGGGGCGATTCGCGCAGCTTATGCCAAAGGAAATGGAAAACGGGTCTGTTATCGATGGAAACTGCGGGGAACCAACTCCCCGAAATCCGCCACCCGATCCAAACCAATGGATGAGCTACCCACCGGAGGTGGCAAGGGAAGGTAGACTGGGGTGCGGCGGAACGGAACCCCGGGATCAAACGAGATGTCCATCGTCCAGGATGGACGAGAGAAATAAAATTTGCAGGCAACGACAACGGCTCTCTGATTCTCCCGCCCCACAGGGGAAGAACATCGAGGTGCTGATGTCCAGGCATTCCGCTTCGCTGCATGCCTGGGCACTTTCCGACCATCCCTTCGGGATTCAAAGACCCGTTTTCCATTCCCTTTGGTAGGATTACTTTTCCCTGGGGCTAAATTTGAGGAGGTCCTCGTTGAATTTACGGGCCTTGAGTTTATCGAGCATCTCCTGGATTTCCCGTTGACTCATTGGCCGCGAGTTATTCAGGTTGCGATTCCTGTCAGATCGGTAACGCTCAGTGCTATCCGAGCAGGAATGGATATTTCTAAACGCAAGCAGCGCGAGAATGATCAGCGCGTGGATGAAAAACTTCGGGAAAGTCGGTTCCTTGGTCAAAGCGGTGGCCTGCACCTTCGGCTGCTGGGGCCGGAACTGCATGGTCATGCGGTTGAAGAGCGGCTTCGGCATGACTTCGGAGAGAATCTGGTAACCCGGCCAGTCCGCGGGACAGCGCATCGTGAGTTCGCGGAATTGGGTGCGCAATTCGGGCTCATTCCAGACGATGGTTTCATCCTCGTTGGGGCAGAGGTTTTGCTCCCAATAGCGGCGACTTTCCGCGGGCAGCGTGCGGAAAATTTTCGCAAGCGCGAGCCGGTTTTCCAGGCGTGGCAGGATCCAGTCGCGCATCTGCGGCGGCATCAATGGAAAGACGGCATTGGTGAGTTGCTCGGCTTTGGAGAGGTTGGCAAACGCCAGATAGAGCGAGAGCCGGGCTTGCAGAAGGACGGTGGCGTGATAGTCCAACGGAGGCTTCTGTCCGATTAGAAAATCTGCCAGCGCCTCCATAGGCAGCCTGCTTCCCGTGGCGTGCCAGAACCCAAGCAGGGCTTCCGGGAGGTGTTCGCAGCGCTCCCGGATCATGAGTTGAACATCATCACCGCGGATGGTTTGAGCCAGTTGCGCAAAATCCTTTTCAAACGTTTGCAGGAGGCTCTGCTCCCAGGCGGGCACCAGCGCCGGGTTGGCATTGGCCATCTCGCGCATTTTAGCCAGGCCCTCTTTCAATCGCGCGCTGTCCCCCTGCGACAAGGCCTGGCGCATGTCTGATTCGGCAACCTGCCACTCTCCCGGCAGGACCGAGGATGACGACACTCCCTGGACCCATCCGGCGGATGGGTGATCGGGCGCATCCACGGTGGGGGGGGCCATCCCGATTTCACGCTGCGCCTGTTGCAACTGCGCCAGCGCGGATTCGTAGGCTCCATGAATCCGCTGAAAAGCTTCGGAATCACGGTCGGGCCGGTTTTGTTTCACCAGGATGGCATAGGCTTTTTTGACATCGCGCTCCGTGGCTGAAGTGGGATTCAGGCCCAGCACCGACCAGGGAAAAGCCTCGGACTCATTCATAGACTGGATGAGGAATCCCGATCCTCCTCCTCAGCGCGGAAGAACGGGGCCATAAAACGATCCAAGTCCTCACCGGAGCTGGAGATGCGCTCGCGGTCCTGCATGGAGAGAGCCATTTCAAATTGATCGATGAAATCGCTCAGTTCCGCCCGCATGGGGCCGGTTAGTTCGGCGAAGAGCCGGTTCGCCCGTTCCAGCCGGGCCCGGTTCTTGAGGCTGTCGCGAGGATGGAGTTTCAGCGGGGCGAGTCTGGCAAGGGCGGCGGAGATTTCCGCCTCGGTCATGGCACCGGGTCGCTGTTGGAACACCTTGTTGGCTTTGTCTCCAGAAGAGAGATTGGTGACTTCCACCTCCAGCAGGCCGTTCATATCATAGGTAAAGCGCACATCCACCTCGCCGGGACGGCGTTGATTCGGCTGGTGCCGCAGACCTTTGATGTTCACCTCCCCGATCTTGAGATTCTCATTCACCATGCGGCTTTCGCCCTGGTAGACCTGGATTTTGATTTCATCCTGCTGGGGATGCAGGGTGTTGAAATTCTTGCTGCGGCTCACGGGCACCGTGGTGTTGCGGTCAATGACAGGCTCGAAATATCCCGGATCGTGATGCCCCGGCGCCAGTTGTTTCGAGACCATGACGCCCAGGGTGTGCGGGCACACGTCTGTCAGCACGAGATCCCCCACATCCTCGGAACCTTCGCACAACGCCTGCTGCACGGCGGCACCAAGGGCCACCACGCGGTCCGGATCCAGATTGGCCTGCGGTTCCTTTTGCAGCACGTCGCGAATACCCTCGATAATCAGCGGCATCCGGCTCGCTCCGCCCACCAGCAGCACATTGCTGAGGTGTTTCGCCGTGACTCCGGCATCGCGCAGACAGCGCCGGACCACCGGCCAGAGTCGTCCCGTCAGATCCGCCGTGGCCGCGCGGAAATCTTCACGACTGACCGGCAGCGACAGTTCGCCCGCCTGCACGGTGGTCCTTTCCTCCTGCGTCAGGCGGCGTTTCACCTGCTCCAACTGATTGCGCCATTTGCCGGCCTGGGCGGGAGGTGGCACGAAATGATATTCCCTGGCGATCCAGGCGGAGAGGGCATCGGTATAGTCCTCCCCTCCGAGGCGCGATTCCCCGGCGCTAGCTTTCACTTCCACCACGCCATCGAACACCTCCAGCAGCGTGACATCGAACGTGCCTCCACCCAGATCGAAGACCAGCAGCGTGGATTCATCGCCTGGCATTTTAAATCCATACGCCAGTGCCGCCGCCGTGGGCTCATTCAGCAGACGCTCAACTTTCAGCCCGGCGATCCTGGCGGCCTCCGCGGTGGCAGCGCGTTGGGAATCGTGGAAATAAGCTGGAACGGTGATCACCGCGCTGTCCACTTTCTGGCCCAGGCGCGATTCTGCGATCCGTTTCATTTCCTGCAAAATGAGCGCCGAGCATTCCACGGGCGACCACTTCCGCTTGCCGAAACTGTAGCGCCCGTCCGTGCCGAGATCGCGCTTGAAAAAGGCCCGGCCATCCTGCGGAGCCGTCACCAAGCGATCCTTCGCCGCCCGCCCCACCAGCACCGTGCCATCCTCCGCCACCGCCACCGCCGAGGGCGTCAGCGTTTCGCCAAGCTCATTCTCCAGCACGACGGGAATTCCATCGCGCATTATGGCCACAAGGCTGTTTGTCGTTCCGAGGTCGATGCCAATCATGGGGGGAATCTTAGCGGGAGCGGGGGCTTCAGAAAGTGAAAATTCAGGCCACGGCCGCAGAAATTTCCGCCGGATCGTCGCGCAATTCCAGCACATCCAGCAGACCGGGCAGGACGGGGTGGAGGGCAAGGATTTCCCGGAGGTTGGCCACAGCCCGGGGGATGTGCTTGAGGAAGGCGGATTTCCCGCACTCGATCCCCAGATATCCATACGCCCCCAGCGCCTGCATGAGGCGTTGCGCGCAGCAGGCGGCGAGGATTTCCTGATTCGTGTCCCATTGGTCGTCGGAGGGGCGGATTTCAAGATAGTGGGCCACCAGATCATCGCGCTCGTCCATCGTAAGTTCAACGTAGGGATCGTAAAGCAGCGAGGCCAGGTCATATTCCGGGCGGCCGGGACGCAGCCCCTGGTAATCAATGAGGATCGCCTGGCGGTTGCGGATGATGATGTTTTGTGACTGGAAATCGCGGTGGACCAGGAAACGGGGCATGCCCGCCAGATCGTGCGCCAGATCTTGGAACTGGCTTTGCTGGCGGATGTCCTGGATTTCGTCCGTTGTGCGCGCCGAGAAGTGCTTCGCAAAATTTTGGAAAAAATAATCCTGCTCCCAAAGGTAAAGCGCGGCATCAAACCCCGGCTGCAAATGGCAGCTTAGGCTCTGGGGGAGATCCGAAAGTTTGATGGCGTGAATTTTTGCCACCTGCTCCAGAGCATCCTGGTAGAGGGCCAGGCGCTCCGGCTGGGGATCATGCCGGTGCGACCACAAATCAGCCTCTCCCAGGTCCTCCATCCATGCCAGGCGCTGTCCGGCGTCATGGAAATAAATCCGGGGAGTGTGCACTCCATGACGCGCGAGAACCTCGGTGGCGGCGAAGAAACTTTTGTTATCCGGACGCCGGTCGGAATACACCATCAGGATGCACGTCTTTGGTCCGCGAAATTTCCCCCCGCCATGGACGCGGTAATAACTGCGATCCGACCCTCCCTTGAGGATCAATTCCAGGCGCACCTCGGCCTCTTCCCAGCCTACCAGTCGGCGGCGGGTTTCTGCAATCAAATGGGGTTCGGCGATGGGTTCCATGGGTTAAATGCGACGATGCTGAGCTCAGGCTACGATTGGTTCGGGCGTGGTGCAATCTGCAGTTTGCAATCGTCGGCGTCCATCGATTCCTATTCTTTCAGCCATTCAGCCGCCTGCCTTGCAAAATAGGTGAGGATAAAATCCGCGCCGGCCCGCCGGATACCGATCAGGCTCTCCATGATCACCGCCTTTTCGTTCACCCAACCGGAGGCTGCGGCGGATTTGATCATGAGGTATTCGCCACTGACCTGGTAGGCGGCGATGGGCAGGGCGGTCTGCTGTCGGAGTCGATGAATGATGTCGAGGTAGGGCCCGGCCGGTTTGACCATGAGCATGTCAGCTCCTTCTGCTGCATCCAGTGCCGCCTCGCGCTCGGCCTCGCGGGCGTTGGCGGGATCCATTTGGTAGGTCTTCTTATCTCCAGCCTTGGGGGCGGAATCCAGTGCGCCCCGAAACGGTCCGTAGTAGGCGCTGGCGTATTTGGCGGTGTAGCTGAGGATGGCAATTTCGCTGAACGCTTCCTGATCCAGCGCCTGGCGCAGCGCCCCGACGCGTCCGTCCATCATGTCGCTGGGACTGATGATATCCGATCCGGCCTGCGCATGGCAGAGCGCTTGGCGACAAAGAGCGATGACCGTTTGGTCATTTAAAATCCGCCCATCCTCCGCGACCAGACCATCGTGACCATCGGCATTGTAGGGATCAAGGGCTACATCGGTGACGACGCAGGCGTCTGGAAACTTTAGTTTGATGGCGCGGATGGCGCGCGGGACCAAACCCTCCGGATTCCACGCCTCCTCCGCCATGGGCGTCTTCAACTCCTCCGCAATCCTGGGAAAGAGCACGAACGTATTTACGCCAACGGCCCGGCAGCGGCCGATTTCTCCCAGCATTCCATGCAGGCTCCAGCGGGTGCAGCCGGGCATGGAGTCGATCGCCTCATCCGCGGCACCCTCCTGAATGAACAATGGCAGGATCAAATGCTCCGCAGTCAGCGTGGTCTCACGCACCAGGCCCCGGATGCTGGGCGTGCGGCGATTGCGGCGTGGACGGATGGGCAGGTTCATGATTTGACGGCGGCGAGCAGGCGCAGGAGTTCCGTGGCGCAGGCCTGGGAGAAGGCTGGATCATTGATGGTGGAATCGATCTCAACGCAGGAAATGCCCTGGCGCAGATGTTTTTTGATGGCGTTGAAAAGCGCGGCATCGGCGGCGGGATCATGAAAGGGCTGGCCTTCGGTGCTGATAATACTGATTCCCTTCAGTGGCAGGAAAACCGTCACGGGACCGGTGGACGCATTGGCTTTTTCAGCGAGGATCCTGCCCAGTTCCGCACACTCACCGGCATTGGTCCGCATCAGGGTCACCTGAGGATTGTGGTGGTAAAATTTCCTTCCGGAAAATTTCTCCGGCACGGTCTGTGGCTCGCCGAAGTTCACCATGTCGAGACAGCCTGGTGCCAGGATCGTCGGCACTCCCCGCTTTGCCGCTGCATCGAGGCGCGTCGGGCCTGCCCCCAGAATGCCACCCACGAATTCATCCGCCCATTCAGTCGTCGTGACATCAAGCACTCCGGTGACCATGCCTGATTCAATGAGCGATTCCATGGCCCTGCCGCCGGTGCCGGTCGCGTGGAAAACAAGCGTTTCATATCCCGCTTGGTCGAGCACGGACTTGGCGTCATTGATGCAGGTCGTGGTATTGCCGAACATGCTGGCCACGATGATCGGCCTGGCATTGGCATCGGAATCCGGGGCGGCGAGTTTGGCCTCCACCATGCCGCAGATGGCTCCGGCAGCCTGACGAAACAGAGTGCTGGAAATGCGATTCAATCCAGCCACATCCACAATCGATGGCATCATCACGATGTCCTTGGTGCCCACATACGGTGCCACATTGCCGCTCGCCAGGGTGCTCACCATGAGTTTGGGAAATCCAATGGGCAGCGCACGCATGGCCGCCGAACCAATGGCCGTGCCGCCGCCTCCGCCGAGCGAAATAATACCGTCAATTTTTCCACCGGAAGCCAGATCCGCCACGAATCCCGGAACCGCCGCCGCCATGGCCGCAACACGCACTCCACGGTCGGCTGGAAGTTGATTCAAACCCGGACAAATGTCCGTGCGTTGCACATCCGGCGTCACCTGGGGCGCTTCCAGGCAGCCTGCATCAATGAGCAGAACCTTGTGGCCACGGCTGCGAATGATGTCTGCCACAAAGGCGTGTTCGTGACCTTTGGAGTCGAGTGTTCCGAGGACGGCGATGGTGGGCATGAGATCGGAGGGTTAGACTTTGCGGTGCAGCGGGATTTTTTTGAAGCGCTGCGTCAGCGCCTGCAGGGAATTTTCCACCGCGAGACGTTCCAGACTGGAAGCGCCCACGAAGCCCACGGCATCCGTGTGTTCATTGATAAATGCCGCGTCCTCGGGCGTGCAGATCGGGCCGCCATGGCTGAGGTAAATGATGTCCTTGCGTCCGGTGGAGCGCCCGGCCTCGATCAACTCCTGCGTCCATTTGGCCGCCTCGTCAAGCGAGACCGTGGCATTGGTCACGCCGATCGACCCTCCGATGGTCGTGCCCACATGGGCAATGATTGCATCCGCCCCGGCGTCGGCCATGCGCCTGGCTTCCTCCGGAGAACTGACATAAACGATTGTGAACAAATCCATGCGCCTTGCCAGCGAGACCATTTCAAATTCCTTCTCTACACTCATGCCCGTCTCTTCCAGGATCTGCCGGAACTTGCCATCAATGATGCAATGCGTGGGGAAATTATTCACGCCACTGAAACCCATTTCCTTGACCTGGCCGAGCCAGTGCCACATGCGCCGCCGCGGATCCGTCGCATGCACGCCGCAGATGACGGGTATGTCCTCCACGACCGGCAGGACTTCATACTCGCCAATTTCCATGGCGATCGCATTGGCATCGCCATAGCTCATGAGTCCCGCAGTGGAGCCGTGGCCGCTCATCCGGAACCGCCCGCTGTTGTAAATGATAATGAGATCCGCGCCGCCTTTCTCGATGAACTTCGCGGTGATTCCCGTCCCGGCTCCGGCCGCAATGATGGGTTCCCCCTTGCTCAGGGTGGCTTGCAGGCGTTCGATGACTTCAGCGCGCGTGTAGGGGTTTCCTTTTCCGGTCCAGGGGTTGGGCATGATTTGAATGAGTTGGTGAGTGAGGATGGGGAGGTATTGGATGAGCGGATTGGGAAAAATCAATTTCCCGCACACCGATTTTCAATAGGCAACTGGCGCCAGCAAGCTGCACCATGGTTCCTCGTTGTAAACATCTGTGGTGAAATCTCCCTCGGCCTCCACGGGCGACAAAATCGCGAGGAATTTCAATGGCGCAGTGCCGGAATTGCGCGTGGCGTGGGCGGTGCCGGCGGGGATGTGGGCCATCATGCCTGGTCCAAGCACTTTCATTTTCGCTCCCACCCATTGGGTTGCTTCTCCTTCCAGCACATAGATGATTTCCTCGCGGTGGGGATGCATGTGGAAATTATGCTGCTGGCCCGGTGCAAATTCGGCACGCACCAGCAGGAGGTGCTTGGCATCAGTGAGCGCGGGGTTCGACATCCATTCGACATGGCACCAGGGGAAGTCCCCGTGCTCGACTTCAGCATCGGTAATAAATGAGTTCATAGTTGCCCGCAGTCTATGCGGAGGAACGGGGCATTTGGCAAGCAGGCAGTGCGGAAAGGCGCGAGCGCGGATGTGGGGCTTTCATGCCATTTCCTGTTCCTGTTGGGATTCTTTCCCAGCCCGTGAAAAAGGTTTTGCTTTGAGAAGCTGAAATCAACATGTTGTGACAATCAAATGTTCCGTCCCAAGCCTCCCCTTTTCCAATGTCTCAGAGGCTGTCTTTGTCTCGCCTTGGTGCTGGTGACAGTGATGGCCAATCCGGCCATTGGACCGCGCCTGCGATCGGGTAAATTCATCCTCAGCGATGAAGACCGGGCCTACTGGGCGTTTCAACCAGTTCGTGCCCCCAGCATTCCTGCCACGGGTGACGCTCATCCGGTGGATGCCCTGCTCGCGGCAAAACTTTTGGAAAAAGGACTCAAGCGATCCGAGTCCGCCACGCCACGGGAGTTGGTGCGCCGCGTCTTTTTCGATCTATGGGGGCTTCCGCCCGCTCCGGAGGATGTGGCGGCTTTTGCTGCGGAACCGACTGATGAAGCATGGGCAAAATTGATCGATCGCCTGCTGGCTTCACCCCACTACGGCGAACGCTGGGCGCGCCACTGGCTGGATCTGGTCCGTTACGCCGAGAGCAATGGCTATGAGCGCGATGGCGATAAACCATCTGCATGGAGGTATCGCGATTATGTGATCCAGGCATTTAACAGGGACAAACCGTATGACCAGTTCATCCGCGAACAACTTGCAGGCGATGAAATGGCGGAATCCATGCCACCCGCCAGCGAGGAATGGAAGGACGCCATCATCGCCACTGGTTACTTCCGACTGCATGTGTGGGACGACGAGCCGGACAGCACCGTGGTGGCGGAATACGATGATCTGGACGACATCATGGTGACCACGGGAGCCACCTTCATGGGCCTGACCCTGGGCTGCGCACGCTGCCATCATCACAAGTTCGATCCCCTCAGCCAGACCGACTACTATTCCCTGCTCAGCTTCCTGCGCAGCATCGATCCCTATGGTTTGCACAAGACCGGTGCGTTCAGCCGCGGCACGGGCAAGATCACGCGCGCACTGGTGGCTCCAGAGGAAATCGCCCGATGGGAAAAGGAAAAACAGCAACGGATGAGTGCTGCTGAGACTGAGTTGGCTGGTGCTGCTGATCCTGCGGCAAAGGCTGCTGCAGAGGGAAAACTGAAGTTGATTCGCGAAGAAATGCCTCCGTTTGATACGGCGCTGTGTATTGCCGAAAATGGCCCGCAGCCTGTGGTCACTCATTTGTTGGCGCGGGGCGATGCCCAATCCCCGCGTGAGGAAGTCGCACTGGCATTTCCCGAAGTGTTCGGCCAGCCAACTCCAACAGTTTCTCCACGCAGTGCCGGAAGCGCCTCCACCGGACGACGCACCGTGCTCGCCGATTGGATCGCCAGTCCCGCGCATCCGCTGACGGCGCGGGTCATGGTGAATCGCATCTGGCAAAGGCATTTCCATGTCGGTATCGTGCCAACGCCGGATGATTTCGGGCATACAGGATTGCCACCCTCGAACCAACCGCTGCTCGATTTCCTGGCCGACGAATTTGTCAAACAAGGCTGGAGTGTGAAACAGATGCATCGCCTGATCATGACGAGCCGGGCGTATCGGATGTCCTCCCGGACCCAGGACCCCAGGGCAGTGGTGGCGGATCAGGACAACGAATCTCTGTGGCGGCAGAACGCCCATCGCGTGGACGCCGAGGTGGTTCGCGATTGTATGTTGAAAGCGAGCGGATTGCTCAATCCCAAGGCGGGAGGCCCCAGCGTCTATCCCAAGCTGCCACCCGAAGTTCACAGCACCCAGGACGCGGCGGGCAAAGGTTGGAAAGACAGTCCGGTGGAGGAACAAAATCGGCGCAGCATCTATCTCGTCGTCAAGCGGGCACTGAAAATCCCCCTGCTGGAAAGTCTGGATTTCGCCAACTGCACATCGCCGGTTGGCCTGCGCCCCAATACCACCACCGCACCCCAGGCCCTCATGCTGCTCAACGACGCCTTCGTCCATCAGCAGGCGGCTGCCCTGGCTGCAAGACTGCGGCGCGAGTCCGGCGATAAACCGGAATCACAGATTCAGCACGCTTTCCAATTGGTTCTGCAACGCCTGCCGCAGGAAAAGGAACTGCAGGCGGCGCAGCAGCTCATCCTCGCGCAGCCCGACAACACTGGGCTTGAGAGTTTCTGCCGCGGTGTCCTCAACCTCAACGAATCCATTTACGTGGACTGATGCCACCATGAATCCCCTCTCTTCCCACCACCGTCCGCGTCGCCAATTTCTTTGGGAAATGGGCGCGGGATTTGCCGGGCTGGCGTTGACATCTCTGCTGGAGGCGGATGGATTTTTCGGAAAGGCCCAGGGCGCGGAACTTCCATCGGACGATCCCCTGCGACCCAAAATTCCCACCATTCCGACCAAGGCCAAATCCTGCATTTTTCTCTTCATGTTTGGAGGGCCGTCGCAGGTGGATTTGTTCGACTACAAACCCGAATTGCAAAAACGGGACGGGCAGACGGTGGACAATGAATTTCGCCGCCAGCAAAAGTCCAAAGCCACCCTCCAGGCCAGCCGCCGCACCTTCAAGCAGCATGGACAGTCCGGCCTGTGGTGTTCGGATGCCTTTCCGCACATCTCGCAGCACATGGACAAGCTCGCGGTGGTGAAGTCGCTCTACAGCGATTCCTTTTCCCATGGCAGCGCCCTGCTGCAAATGAACAGCGGACGGATTCTGCAGGGACATCCTTCTCTTGGAGCCTGGATGAATTATGGCCTGGGCACCATGAATCAGAATCTCCCGGGCTACGTCGTCATGCTCGATCCCCGCGGAGGCCCCACCACCGGCGCGCCCAACTGGGCCAGCGGCTACATGCCCGCCGTGCATCAGGGAACCGTGCTGCGGACTTCCGGAGAACCCATTTTGAGTTTGAAACCTCCCGGAACCATGACGCGGGAAATGCAGCGTCGCGAGATTGATTTTATCAACGAACTCAACGCCAGTCATCTCTCCACGCATCCAGGTGCCTCGGAATTGCAGGCCCGCATTGCCAGCTACGAACTTGCCTTCCGCCTGCAGGAAACCGCCCCCGAGGCTCTGGACCTGACCCAGGAGGACCCCAGGACCATCGAAATGTATGGCATCAATGAACCCAAGCCCGACTGGCACAGCCTCGCGCTCGGGCCCTCCACCTTTGGCCGCCAATGCCTCACCGCGCGTCGCCTTGTGGAACGAGGCGTGCGTTTCGTGCAGATCTATTCCGGTGGTGGAGGTGCCGGGGGACAGAACACCTGGGACGGACATCACGGGATTGAGGAAAACCTCAAAATCCATTGCCCTGAAGTAGACAAACCCATCGCCGCATTGCTCGCCGATTTGGAGCAACGCGGATTATTGGACGAAACCCTCGTCGTCTGGGGCGGCGAATTTGGCCGGATGCCCGTCACCGAAATGGTCAATACCGGAGGCAAAACCGGCGGCCGCGATCACAATCCCAAGGGCTTCACCTACTGGATGGCCGGCGCAGGCGTCAAACCCGGCACCAGTTACGGGGCCACCGACGAAATCGGCGAAGCCGCTGTCGAAAACCCCCACCACCTCCGCGACCTCCACGCCACCATCCTCCACCTCATGGGACTCGATCATAAACGTCTCACCTATTTCCACGGGGGCCTCGAAAACAAGCTCACTGGCGTCATCGAGGCCAATGTGATGCAGGGGGTTTTGGCCTGAGAGGAGTTTGCTTTTTCGATGGCCGTGTGACGGAGGATCGGCACCGGAGGGGGGAAGGGAGGTCGTCCGATTTCTGTTCATCCGTGGCTTCCATCGCCTCTTCAGAGACCAAACTCATTGCATCCCAACTCCTTCCAAAGGGAAACCGCCGCCTAAAGGGGATGGACAATCGGAGACATCCTCGCCTTCATCGCGGATGGGTTAATTTACATTAACACGCCCTGGTAAGATTTTTTTCATAACTCAAAAATGACTTAGCGCTCAGGCGGACGCAATCCAACATCCGGCATGGATGGGGGGGCAGCCTTTCTGAAGATAGGCCAGCACTTGCCGCGCGGAAGTGAATATGTTGTCATGGCGGCAGACCAAAGTATCACATTGCAAGTTGCCAAGCTTGCCGCACCTTACCAAGCAACTTCCATAACACCTCCTATGAATGACCAGCCCAATTCAGATCCTTCCCAACCCACACCGCCGCCTCCTGCAGATGGAGTCAAAGAAGCGACCGATAAAGCATTAGCCCTGGCGAAGGATGGAGTGGCGACCTTGAAGAAACTGGATCTACCTGCCCAGATCTATCTTGGCGGATTGGCGCTCGCTTTCCTGTGCGCTGTCTTTTTCGATGTCATTTCAATCAAGCTGACGATGGCTGGTGCGCCAATCGACGGAGCGCTCTTCGGTGGCATTTCCAAGTCATTGGGATCCTACCCCGCCTATAAGACTAACAGCGGGATCCTGGCTGCCTTAGCCGCCTTGGGAGGAATCGGGATCTGGATCTGGAATCACAAGTCCGGCAAAAATAACTCGTGGGTCCCCAAAGCCTTGGCCGGCTGCGCAGGACTAAGTGCTCTCATGTATTTGGTGTTGATGTTCAACTCACGCCCAAGTTCCTCTCTGGAAATGGTGGAGGTGAATGTTGATATGACCCTGCTCGGCTTCTGGCTTCCCTTTGCAGGGGCCGTTGCCGCCACGGTGGTAGCCGTGCGACGGTTGAAAACGGCAGCTTAGCGCGAATTCCAAGGGGCTTGGATTGACGCCGCTGAATCAAGCAAGATGAGGCCGCCACAGAATCTGGTGAGAACTGTGGTCTGGGTTCTGGCAGGAAGAGATCTGCCTCAACGAAATTTTTTCAATTTGGACGGTAACGCGGAAGATTGGATGGTGCAGATGATGATGACCACATCATTTCAAAAATTATCACTATCTTGCTAGTGACCAACAAATTCTCGTCGAATCAACGCCACCAACCCCGCATCCGTCGGCAAAACCTCCGGCCGCTTCGGCACCTCCACCAGGATGTGAAAATGATGACCCATCACGCAATACGTGACGACTGACAGCCCAAACAACGCCTCATACATCCGAATAAACCGCACAAACTGCTCCTTCTCCACCTCCTGCCGGTCCATCATGCGCGAACACAGTGGTAAATGGCAGAAGGAAAACCCTCAGGAGCTTTGAGGCGAGGGCGGCGTATGGGGGAGCGGTAGCAGAGTGGGGAAAATCGCAAAGGTCTATTTTGTAAAGGGACAGGCAATTTATTCGCGGATTTGGAGCAACGAGGTTTATTGGATGAAACCCTCGTCGTCATGGGCTGCGAATTCGGCCGCATGCCCGTCACCGAAATGGTCAATACCGGCGGCAAAACCGGTGGCCGCGATCACAACCCCAAGGGCTTCACCTATTGGATGGCCGGTGCCGGCATCAAACCCGGCATCAGTTACGGCGCCACCGACGAAATCGGCGAAGCCGCCGTCGAAAACCCCACCATCTCCGCGACCTCCACGCCACCATCCTCCACCTCATGGGACTCGATCATAAACGCCTTACCTATTTCCACGGTGGGTTGGAGAACAAATTGACCGGTGTCGTCGAGGCCAGTGTGATGCAGGGGATTTTGGTTTGATAGGATTTTGCGTTTTCAGGGTGGTCCAGGGGCGTAAGGAGTTCCAAGATGCCGTGGAGGTGAAGGAAGTTTCAGTTTCCCCAGAGCGGACGAGTGTTTCGTTGCTCAGCAAGATGGTTTGGCAGCACGGCATGTCAGGTGATCGGGGCCTCACTGAAATACGTGACTGCGACCAGAAATCATTTCCCATATTGCTGGATAATTTATCAACAACCGCTATCCAGAAGTCCGCCCTTCTCTCATGAAATTCCATCGCCACTCCCTTTCTTTCCTCGTGCTGACAGCAGTGTTGCTCGGCAACTTGCTGTGGGGTGCGCAGGCGCAGGCCCCTGCCACAAACAAAAAGGGGACCGGCGATGTCGATTTGTCGAAGTTTCCCGGCGAGGTCATGGAGGACGTGGTCATCCCGGTTCCGAGTGAAATTTTCAGCGTCCTGGAAAAGCTGGGAGATCCTGATTGGAAAAGGGAGATCAGCGTGAGGGTCACACCCAAGTTCAGTGACCGCATTGATATCGCACTGCTGCTGGGGACAGTCGTGGCGGATGGCTTTCTGGCCGTGCAGGCACAGGATTCGAAGACGGTGGAAACCATCGGCAGAAAGGTCCTGGAGCTTTCCAAGGCACTTGGGCTGCAGGATGCGGTGCTGCCCCATTGCAACACGATCCTGGACTCCGCCAAGGACAAGCAGTGGGAAACCGTTCGCAGAGAATTCGATGCCACACAGCACACGGTTCGCCTGACGATGGAAAGCATGAAGGACAAGGCCCTGGCTGAATGCGTCAGCGTGGGCGGATGGCTCGCCGGGACCCAGGTCATCACCAGCGTCATCACCAAACACTACACTGCTGACAAGGCGGAATTGCTCAATCAACCGCACCTCGTCGAGTATTTCCGCGCCAGTATGAAGAAGGCCATTGCCCACCTGCCCAATTCCGACAAACTCAAATTAGTTTCCACCGGCCTGAAACACATCCAGGATGTGATGGGTGATGGCAGCGCCACCCTGGACAAGGAAAGCGTCGAGGCCATTCACCGCATCACCAGCGAACTGGTCGCCACGATCATTTCCAAGCACTAACTTTTAGAACATTTAGAAAATGAATCCCTCCCCGCGCCACACCCGCTGCCTGCTCGCCGCGCTTTTTGCCACCCTGCTCTGTCCGCTGCACCCGGCCCGTGCCTCCAAAGGGGACGCCCACGATGAGGCCATGGCCCTTGCTGAGAAGAGTAGGAAGGGATTCAAGGTGCGCGAAGATTTCTGGAGCGGCACCTGCAAACCAGGTGAGAAAAAGACCGTCAAAATCCAACTCTTCAAGGGCAACGAATACTGGTTCTGGCTCGGCAGCGACGAAGACTTCGGAGATATTTCATTCGATGTTTTCGACACCGACGGCAACAAAGTCAGCTCGGAGGCAACCTCCTCGGATCTTGCCAAAGGCGTCCGCATCACGCCCGCCAGAACCGGGACGTATGTCGCCGTGTTCACCATCGCTCTGAAGCCAACTCCCCCGGGCCAGAAAATCGAAAAGCCCGCCAAGATCTGGTGGGCGCTGGCGTATGGCTGGAAGTGATTCCCCTTTCAGGAGAGGGATGGCACTGCCCCAAGTTGTCAGAATGGAAAGAGTGCCCCGCATCGCCCTATTGCAAGGCGGAAGAACTCCCAGCGACCCCCGGTGTCATGATTCTTTTCTCGACCGCTTTCCCGACCTCTATCCCTTCTCACGCCCCTATCCCTGTGTGCTTCTGCAAACTTTGACTGAAAAATATTGTTCAAGATATTTAACTGCTGCCTTTACAGTTCCGAATACGACCCAACCCGTGTAGGGCGTGCCTCCACAAGTCTTTGAGGCACCGTTCTTCGATTCAACGAATTTGCGGCCTGCTATTTTTTTGAAATCGCCTTTCTCGCGGCGAATCATTTCGACCAAGGAGCCCAGCCTTCCATTGTTATTAGCCAGAGTGCCAGCAGCCTTCTCCAGCAGTCCGATATTCCATCGGTCGTTACAATCCAATTTGATGGCGTGGTAATTTTTTCGCTCTAGGAGGCAGATTTTTGGTTTTGACATAAGCTTGAGTTTAGAATTCTCGACGTTGATGATTGGCGTGGTTTGAGTGTTTTTTGCGAGGCACCCTTGATTCATCTAGGGCCAATGCGAATGGTCAAACGTCTCCCGTTTTATTGTTTTCCGGTGATTCTAACATCATGTATCCAACCGCCAGCGAACGTTGAGCCTCTTGAATTCTTCAGAATCAATTTGTAAACCCATGTTGCATCAACCGGGATATCCACTGGCAAGGTTACAGAAAAGTGACCGTTGGAAATGGAGGAGCTTGTCTTTGAATAATGGAACAAGTCTTCAGCCGCTTGTCCTGCACGTTCACGTCTGATCCAAAATTCAGAGGTCGTTTTTCTTGCGAAATCATTGGGATCATTGACTTGAGCGACCGAGCCGTATGGGATGGTGAAATCGAAGTCAATTTTTGTGATTTTGGAATAGCCAAATGGAAGGCCGACTTGTGCCGGGATTCCGCCATATTCATCATTTCCGGTGCTCCTGTAGGGGGCTCCTAGCGGCAATGTTCCCGACAACTCATTAGGATAGGAGTTCGCCAGCGTCTCAGGCCTCCAAATCACGTCGTGTTCCACCAAAGCCGCTGCCTTGTCAGCAAGTCCTGCGCGCATCGCAAACGGCACCGCCAGCACACGTTGTCTTGGCGTGAGCACGACACCTCCCACGCTCAGTTCCAGCCATTGCTCGGCTCCTGCGGCCAGGGCACCAGAGATGCCGTCGGTGGTGTAGCGGTAGGTGGCGGTGATGGTTTTGCCGACGGGGGGAGGCGTGGCGTAGGTGGTGGTAATGCTGCTGCCGGCGTATGTGACGAGGAAGGGAGACGGGGGCGGGGCGATGGTGATGGTGGCTCCGGTGTTGTAGCCGCTGCCAGCGTTATTGATGTTGATGGAGGTGACGGCCCCTGCGGAGACGGTGGCGGTGGCGGCGGCATTTGAGCCGTTGCCCGTGATGGTCACGATGGGAGCGGTGGTGTAGCCGGAACCTCCGTTGGTGACGGTGGCTCCGATGACGAAGCCTGCGGCGACCGTGCTGGTGGCCGTGGCGGTGGTGCCGGGATTTCCGGTGACTTCATTCCAACTGAAGGTGCCATCCGTGACGCTGGCGGTGCCGGGAACGACGGGCGTGTTGCTAAGCGTTTTTTGGAACGTCTGCGAGGTGCCGTCGGTGGTGGCGATGGTTTCGGAGATGAGCGTGCTGCTGGTGCCAGTCGCACCGAACTGGAAGGCATAGACGCCATTGGCATCCACTGCCACGCTGCCCAGGCTTTCTGAATAAAGCTGGGTGCCTGCGGTGGCAGCGTCGTAAATCTTCACGCTCATGACTTTCGTTCCCGGTTGTGGGACGCCCAAGGCATCGGTCAGACGGCCTTGGTAGTTGATGAGCGATGGAACGTCGGCGGCTGCGGCGAGTATGGAGCCGAGGATGACGGCGAGGGTGAGAGTGTTCTGGAGTGGTTTCATAAAATTTCGATTAGTTTGGATTGGGGCGGGGTGGGCGGAGCTCTCAGGGAATGATGATTTGCACTCGGAAGTAATATCGTGAGGGATGCTTGGTGCTGTGGAGCGGGCCGGAAAGGATGGTGGTCTCGTCGAACTCAAAGATCTGCTCCGTGCCGTCCCCCGTGAGCTTGGTCTGCAAGACCCAATCTGTCAGATTGCGAGTTGCCCATACATGATAGTTCCGGCCTGTGATCGTTAGAATCGGTAGAAGAAATCGACCTCCGGTATACGTCCCAAGGGGACGAAAAACCGAGTGGCTATCATGGGGAATGGTGCCGGCGAGGTATTCCATCAGATTGCTGGTGCCATCGCCGTCCGGATCCTCGAATGGATTCACTCCTATATTGCCAAAGTTGGCGACTTCCCAGCCATCCGGAAGGCCGTTGAAATCTATGTCTGAAACGGATGCGGGGCAAATGGGATAAAGGACTTCGATCATGCCGGGGCGGTTTGTTATGGCAGGCCCGGGTGCTATTGAAGTGGCGAAGGGCTCACCGATGGATGAGTGGTTGGACAAGGCTCCGCCGGAGGATTTGCCCCCACCGGAGTCGATCTGTGCACAGGCAAGGGCGGGCAGACCGAGCAGCATGGTGGACAGGCCTAATTTAGAAAGAGTGGACATAAGATGGGTGGTTGTAAGAGACGAGGGGCGCGCCGGTCTGGCGCGCCCCTGAGGTTCCTTGATTTTACGCTCCGACGGTGACGCTGACTTCTGCGCTCCAGAGGCCGACTTGGTGGTCGTCCACGCGGTAGATGGCGCGGTAGGACCATTTGGTGGGGGTGGCGGGGTGAGGTTGGGTGTCGTCGTAGTTGGGGGTGGTGTCGTAGGTGAGGGGGATCCAGCCTTGGCCGCGGTTGACTTGGATCTCGCACATGCTGAGGAATTCGCGGTGGCCGCCCCAGCCCCAGGTGATCTTGACGATTCCGGCGGTGGCGAGGGCTTTGATGTCGGGCTGGATGGTATTGAAGTCCGGTGGGGAGAGTTCCGGGCCTTCGATGCCGAGGATGTCGCCGATGGCGGTGGTGTAGTTCTTGTGGGCCTTGATGGCATTCACGAGCAGGAGGAAGCGGGTGAGGATGCCGGTGGGGACGGAGCCGGGGAAGCCGGCGGGTTTGGTGACGACGGTGGGCTCTGTGCCGATGGTGCCGGTGAGGACGTTGTCCCGCCAGGAGTTCCACTGTTTGGCGGCGTTGCCGATGGTATCCGCGAAGGGCAGGAGGGCGAGGAAATAGAGGGCATCCGCGCCCTGCTGGGTGATGTCTCCGGCGGCGAGGCCGAAGGTGGTGGTGTAGGGGGCGATGTTGTCCTTGAATTGGATGAATTTCAGGGCTTTGCCCATGTTGCTGTTCGGAAGGAAGTATTGTTTGGCCATAAGGATCAATGAGTTAGGTGTTTAGCTGACGCGGGTTGGATTATGGGGAAAGGGGTGTCCGGGGGCGGAGTTTACGGCTCTTTGGAAGGCGGACGGGGCTCCGTCCGGGGCTGACGGAGTTCCGTGGGACGCGGACGGAGACCCGTGGAGGGTGGACAGGCTTCCGTGCAGAGCAGACGGAGTTCCGTGCCGGTTCCACGGAGCCGATGGAAGGTGGCAGGGGTTCTCCCTGGGAGTTCCACTGGGGTCCGTGGAGGGTGGACGGTGCTCCGTCCAGGGCGGACGGGGTTCCGTGGAGGGTGGAAGAAGTCCCGTGCGGGTGCGGCTGGATACAAAAAATCCGCTGTGGAGAACGGCGGATGGGTGGGGGCGGCCCGCAGGGGGATTGGCGCGTTAGCGCGGATTGAGCCGTTGAGCCGTTGAGCCGTTGAGCCGTTGAGCCGTTGAGCCGTTGAGCCGTTGAGCCGTTGAGCCGTTGAGCCGTTG
>CALQSQ010000017.1 GCA_943333275.1 Akkermansia muciniphila | reverse complement strand
CGCCACGATTCGTTATACGCTCGATGGCACGGACCCGACGGAATCCACCGGCACGCTCTACACCGCGCCGCTGGTGCTCACGGCGCCCAACAACAAAACGGGTCGCGTCGTGCGGGCCACAGCATTTCTACCCGGATGGCTGCCCTCCAATACCAAGGTGCATACGTTCCTCATCGACCAGCATCCCAACCTGCGCACGCTGCCGGCATTTAATTTTTCCGGCAACCCTGGGCGATGTTTCTACCTGCCCCAGGGGATTATGTCGATCAACGGTGGGGCGCCCCAGGATACATGGCTTGCGACCGGTCCCGAGGATTATAATATCCCGAACAATCGAGGGGATCCATATGAACGCATGATTTCCGCAGAATTTTACTATCCGGATGGCAGTGATGGATGGCGGGAGGAAATTGGGATCCGTATTTCCGGCAGCGAACATGCGCGGCCTCGCTACAAGCTGACGCAGACAGCAGCTTCTCCCTGGCCGGTCAACGATTTTACCCAGAAACCATCCTTCAACATAGCCTGGCGGGATGATTATGGAAACAGCAAGCTCAAGCATGCCACGATCCCTGACAACGATATCCGAGAATACAAACAATTCCGTCTTCGTGCCGGGAAAAATGACATGACCAACCCCTTTTTCATCGATGAATTCAGCCGCAGACTCTACCGGGATATGGGCTGGTTCAGCCCGATCGGCATTGTGTCTTCCGTTTACGTCAACGGCCAGTTCAAAGGGATGTATGATGTTTCGGAACGTCTTCGTGAGCCGATGTTTCAGGAGCATTACCACACGGTCAACCAGTTCGATGTGCTCTTCATTGGACCGGGATATGTCAGCGAGGTGGTGGATGGCGATCGGACTTTTTGGACATCCATGCAAACGGCGCTCGATACGCTGAGCAGCACTCCGACGCTGGCCAATTATAACAATGTGCAAAATTATCTGGATGTGGTGAACATGGCCGACTATTTCCTGTGCTGCGTTTACATTAATAATGATGACTGGCCTCAGAATAACTGGGGTGCACAACGCGAGCGTGCTCCCAACGGAAGATACCGCATGGTGGCGTGGGATAACGAGGCTGCATGGGGGAGGTTCGGCAAGGCGGTGAACTTTGACACGATCGGAACCCTCCTCCTCAATGGAAATACCGAGTGCGGGAACATTTTCAAGCGCCTTTACCAAAGTCCTGAATTCAAGCTCCTCTTTGCAGACCGGATCCAAAAATTTATGTTTAATGGAGGTTTGCTTGAAGACCAGGCTTCCACTTCGCATGTGAAGAAGGCAAAGGATGATCTGCAGGCGCAGGTGTTGCCCTTGCTTCAGTATGTGAATAATCCGGGAAATCCCGCGAGCTTTGTCCCGGATTCAAGCTGGTTTACAAACATGACCCATCCCACTACTGGGAGGCGTGCGTATTTGTTCGGGCCAGCGGGGACCGCAGGGACCTTCCGCAACAAGTTGCTGTGGCCGAACACCGAGCCGCCGAGTTTCAGCCAGTTTGGCGGCGTGACGCCGGCCAACTATCCTCTGGTCATCAGCAAGACCGCGCCGGCTGGAAGTATCATTTACTATACGCTGGATGGTTCCGATCCCCGCCTGGCAGGTGGAGGGGTTGCACCCACGGCGCTGGTTTATTCGGGTTCCATCAATCTCAATGCCATTACCACGGTGCGCTCGCGGGTGCTGAGCAGTGCCGTTGGAGGCGAATGGAGTCCGCTGACGGAGGCGGTCTTCCAGCCCGGGGCGGTGACGCCCACGGCCAGCCGCCTGTCCATTTCTGAAATCATGTACCATCCGCCGGATCCCACATCGGCCGAGACGGCGTCGTTGCTTACCGATGCCGGGGATTTTGAGTTCATCCGGCTCACGAACATTTACACCGCGCCGCTGGATCTGCGTCAGCTTCAGTTCACCAGTGGTGTGACGTTTAATTTTGCGACGGGAGATGTGCAGGCGATTGCGCCCGGGGGATCGGTGCTGGTGGTGAAGCGGAAATTCGCCTTCGAGAAACGCTACGGCATTGGATTCAGCAGCATGATCGCCGGGGAGTTTGCCGGCAGCCTGGATAACTCCGGCGAACGCATCAAGCTGGTCAATGGGCCATCGCTCACGACGGTTCAGGATTTCGTCTATAAAACCAACGCCACCGATCTCACCTGGCCGATTGCCGCCGACGGGTATGGACCCTCCATGATCCTGACCAATTTGACCTCGCCCATCACCCACGGAGTGGGAGCAGCCTGGACGACCTCCGCCCAGCCGGGCGGGATTCCGGGCGGAGTGGCGCGGACCATGAATTACGCAACATGGAAATCGCTCTCCTTCAGTGGCGCGGATTTCCTTAATGCCAGCATCTCCGGACCCTCGGCGGACCCGGATGGCGATGGTTTGACGAATTCCCAGGAGTATACTCTTGGATCCTGCGGGCTGGTGGCCGACTCCGCGAACTTTGCGCCACAGGCTGGAGTCATGACCGTGAGCAGCCAGGACTACCTGACGATGGATTATCGCATCGTGGGCGGAGCCAGCGAGGCCAGCGTGACGCCCGAGGTGTCCACGGCGCTGGCCAACTGGCTTAATGGCAATGCGAATATCGTGACGGTCAATCCGCCGGTGACGCTGGTGGACGGATCCATCGCGTGGAAAGTGCGATCCGCCGTGCCCATGTCCGGTGCGGTGCGGGGGTTCCTGCGGCTTAACATGGTCGGGCCATGAGCTTGGTGCGGCCAGGATCGCGTGGTTTGTTTGCGATCATGGGCCGGGCTGCCGAGGCTGGAAGATTGGAACGGCGGATGAATTTGCAGACGTGCCGTTCGATTTTGACCCGTTGCCTTGAGGCGGGTTCCTGGCTGGGAAATTTTATTTTTCCTTGCTGTCATACAATCGATGCGGCCACGACACCTAGTGGTCACTGAATGAAATCCGAATAAATGTTGCCTCGGCAGTGCTGGTAAGGTATGGCCATTGCCATACTTTCCAACACCATTCGCAATAAACCTAAAACCTAAAATAATATGAACAACCGCATCCTATTTCTTATCGGTGGCCTCGCAGCCGGAGGTGCCATGGTGTATTTCCTGCCACGGCCCGCAGCCGAAACTTCCAAAGTGGCGGGTCCCGCCCCTGCAATTGCGGCGGTCACACCATCAAACACAACCACTGAAGGCGGGGCGAAGCCAGCCGCGACCACTCCGGCTGCCAAGCCAGCTGGTGCAGCCACCGGGGCGTGGGCCAAGCTGGCTGAAAAATATGGTGCCGAAAAAGCCAAAAAGGCGCAGAAAATTTCTGCGGATCTCGGTGATGTGATTGACGAAGGCATGGAACTGGCCAACGTGATGGCCAAGAGCACCGGTGCCGCGACCCCAGCCGAGGCGGCCAGCAAGGAGGCGCTGAAGAATCTGGCTCCCCAACTTGGTCTGGACGAGGCCCAGCAGGAGAAGGCTTCCGCACTGATCGCCAGTGCCATCAATGACCGCATGGGGGCTGTCACCCAGCTGGCCTCTGCCATGCGCAGCAATCCGGAGCCGATGATGGAAATGTTCCTGGCTGGGGATGCCCTGTCCTCAGGGGAGATGAGCCAGGCTGAATATGATCAGATCACCCAGCCAACCCGGACCATGCTGGCAAACATGGGCGGTTTCGTGATGGGACGGCCCGGGGCAAACGGGCAACTGTTGGGTGATGAGGCCTTCACCGCTCAGATAAATGAAATTTTGACTCAGGATCAGCAGGTCAAACTGACGGAGTTAACCAGCCAGTGGACGGAGCAGGCCGCGACCCGGGGGGGCGGACGCGATGCTGGTGGCCTGCCTTTTCAAAATGGTCAGATTCCAGTGATGGACCTCGCCAAGCTCGATCAATCGGTCGGCTCCGTTAAAAAATTGGCCGGGGCCGCGCGTATCATGATGGACGCCATGCAGGGCCTGAAGGATGCCAATCCTAATCTTGGGGTGCCCAAGTGATTCAATCGTTCAGTCTGCGGTGAGAAAATTTCCGGATTGGTGCGGGTGATTGCACCCTGATTCGAGGACGCTCTCTGTTTTAATGGGCTGGGAAGGAGGATTTCGTCCATTCATTCGAGGCATTCATCAAGCAAATCTTGCCCTCGCCATGCTTTTTTGAAAGTCTGGCCCAATGATCATCGAGAAGGATAGGATTGGCTGCGGGCCGCCTGTGCTTGGAGCCAGGGCTCTGGGCGGAGGTTCAGTGGCATCGGAGCGTCGATGGCGGACCGTGCAGGTGGCCGGGATGCTGGGTGCTTTGGGTTTGTGGGTGGGGCTTTGGCTGGTGCCCGGCGTTGCCTTGAATATTCTCTGGAATGGGATCGTCCCGATGGCACCGGCGTTGTTCGTGCTCGCCACCGGCTTGTGGAGGAATCTCTGTCCGCTGGGGTCCATCAGCCTGCTACCCCGCAAGCTGGGGCTTTCGCAAAGGCGCCGGGTGGACGGAGTGCTCCAGGCCAGGCTGCAACTGATGGGAGTGGTGATGCTGCTTCTGGTTATCCCGCTCCGCCGGGTGCTGCTTGATCTCAACGGCCCTGCGACAGCAGTGACCCTCCTGCTGACCGCGATGGTCGCCGTTTGTCTGGGCTGCATTTTTGAATGGAAAAGTGCCTGGTGCGCGGGGGCCTGTCCGGTGCTGGCCGTGGAGACACTCTACGGAAGCAAGCCCGTGAAATCTTTTACAAATGCACATTGCGCCAGTTGCCAGGGTTGCGTGATGCGCTGCCCGGACTCGCTGGGGTCCTCTGCGGCGAGTCAATCGGCGGTGAGATCCAAACGTCTGGCGTTGTTACTGATGACCGGGGGATTTCCGGGATTTGTCTGGGGGTGGATGCATGTTCCGGATTACCCGCTGCAGGAGGGTTGGCATCATCTGGCGGAAGCCTACGGTCTGCCGGCATTTGGCATGGCGGTGAGTTTGCTGCTCTTTGCCGGATTGAGGTGGTTGTTGCCGACCCGGCGAAGGGCTTTGCTGGCGACGCTTTTTGCGGCGGCTTCGATCATCATTTACTATTGGTTTCGCCTGCCATCGTTGATCGGTTTCAGCATGTTTCCCAATGGCGACGAGACGTTGATCGATCTCCGCCACTCCCTGCCGGGCTGGTTTCCCTGGGCGATGCGTTGCGCGTCGACCCTGTTTTTTCTGGGCTGGTTTCTGCGTCCCTCCTCCTCCGGCATCTGGATGCCTCGTCCGCGTGTCATCAGGCAGGCATAGGGCTGGGGAACCGGGACTTATTGGATTTGAGGGAAAATATTCGGGAAAATTTACGTCGTAATGACGCTAATAAAATTCCGTATTTATTAGAAATAAAGACGTGGTTAGCAGTTTGCCCCGGGATATCTCGCAATTGTGCAACAAAAAAGCCCGGGCTCATGGAAACCGGGCTTTTTGTTTTAGAAAACGAACGAGGCTTGAGGGAACCGACCAAGAAACCCCCAAGCCTCGTGTTGGGGATTGCTCCCCGTAGGTGTAAGCTTCCTTGTTTACACCAAATTGGTCACCAAAAGATAAATGGCGGTCAGAAGGGTCATGCCAGCTGCGATTAGCGTCAGACGCTCGAGGCGAGGGCTTTCTTTTTCAGTTGGATTGAGGGTAATGGCTTTCATTGTAATTCTAAACGCTTGGGTTGACTGGAGATTACCGGAATTCTGGAATTTAGCAAATTCTTTTTGATAATTTCTACAAAAACGATTCTCAAGATCGATAATACCGCAATTGACGTGCCTATTTAACCGGAAATCGCGCCCATTTTTCCTTTTCAAGGATGCTTCCACAAAACGGAACGGTCAGGAAATCAACTTCAAGAAACGTTTCTGAACCACGACCGTTTAATGGCTTCAGCCTTGCTGAGGCTGCAAGAGTGCGCTTGGGTTGGCCAACTCATGAATGCGCTTCCAGCCGATTACCACATGCACACGCCACTCTGCAAGCACGCGGAGGGCGCACCAGTGGCCTATGCGCGACAGGCTTTGGAACTGGGACTGCCGGAGATTGGATTCTCCGATCACAGCCCATTGCCGAGATATCATGACGACTGGCGGATGCTGAATGAGGAATTTCCGAGGTATGTGAGTTGGGTTGAGGAGGCGAGACAGCAGGTGCCGGAGTTGCCGATCCGGCTGGGGCTGGAGGTGGATTATTTTGTGAATGGCCTGGATTGGATCGCCGAGCTTGGCGGGCGGGCTCCTTGGGATTATCTGATCGGCAGCGTGCATTATCTGGGGGACTGGGCGATGGATGATCCCAGCCAGGTGCATCGATTCCGGGGGCGTCCGGTGGAGGAGATCTGGGAACGTTACTGGCTGCTCTTCGGTCAGGCCGCGAGGACGGGTCTCTTCGACATCATGGCCCACCCTGATCTGGTGAAGAAATTCGGGCATCGGCCCGTCGGTGATTTGCGACGGTATTATGAGCCCGCCATTCAGGCCGTGGTGGATGCGGGGGTGGCCATTGAAATCAATACTGCCGGGCTGTTCAAGGAGGTGGCGGAAATGTATCCGGCGCGGGAATTCCTGGAAATGGCGTCGCTGGCGCAGGTGCCTCTGGTGATTTCGAGCGACGCGCATGCCCCGGAACACGTGGGACGGGAGTTCGCTGCTGCTGCGGATTTGGCGCGTGATTGTGGATTTTCAAGGTTGTGCCGATTTCATGAAAGGAAGCGCCGGCAGGTTCCGTTCTAACAATTTTTAGGCGAAACCTTTCAAATTGCGCGCCTTGCACTCTGGCCGCACCGGATTAGGATGGGCGCCATCTTTATTTATGAAACGTATCTTCAGTAGCTTCCTTGTTACTTTGCTTCTTGCCACCGGAGTCCCAGCCCAGACTCCGGCTCCGGCTCCCCCGGCCCCCGTGGCCGCACCCGCACCTGCAGCGGCGGCGGAGGCTGGCGGGATGGTCTTCAAGGATCTGCTGGATAAGGGTGGCTGGACCATTTACGTGCTGATTGGCCTGAGCGTCTTGATGTTCGCCCTCATCGTGTATTACATCCTGTCCATCCGGCGTGGGGCGGTCGTCAGCGACAGTTTCATGAAGACAGCCGACGCCCTCATTCGCAAACAGGACTACCTCGGGCTGCTGGCCGTGTGCAATCGGCGCAACGAAGCCATCGCCCGGATCACGCAGAAGACACTCGACTTCGCTACCAAGAATCCCACCGCGACTTTCGACGAAGTCCGGGAGGTCACCGAATCCGAAGGACAGCGCCAGGCCAGTTCCCTGGTGCAGCGCATCACGTATCTGGCGGATATTGGCAAGATCGCACCGTTGGTGGGATTGCTGGGCACGGTGTTCGGCATCATCCGGCAGTTCAGCCAGATCTCCCAGGAGAAGATGCTGGCAGCGCAGTTGAAATTTGCCGGAGGCGTCTCCGAGGCCCTTCTGAATACTGCGGCGGGACTTTTTATCGCCATTCCGTCGGTGGCCGTTTTCTCCATTTACAGAGGCCGGGTGGCCGGATTGATCAGTGAAATGGAGGCCGCCTCCACCTACATCATGGCCCTGCTGGCGGCTCAATACAAACGCGTCACCGCCGCCGCTGTTGCGGCCGCCGCAAATCGGACTGCCGCACCCCTGAAAACCACCACCGTAAGGACCCGCACCGATCAGGTGTGAGCTTCGTTCCCAATTGAGCTGCTGACGCCTCATGAAATTCCGACCGCAACAACACATTGAGGAGAGTCCGGTGGACTATCTGGTGCCCCTCATGGACGTGCTCTTCATCCTGATCACCTTTTTCGTGATCGCCTTCAGCATGAGCCGCATGGAGACCGAGGTAAATATTTCCGTGCCCGCCAGCGAATCCACGGACAAGGCCCTGCAGGATGTGGGGCAGATCGTGGTCAATGTGCGGGCCGATGGCACCCTGGTGCTGTCGCAGCAGGTCGTCAGCGAGGCTGAACTCCACCAGCGCTTCATGAACATCGCGGCGGTAAACAACAAGCAGGCGGTGATTGTGCGGGGGGATAAGAAAACCTCCTACGAGGATATTTTTCGGGTGCTGGACAACTGCCGCAAGGCGGGGTTATATCATGTGTCATTCGCTGCCGCGCAGGCATCCGCCACTCCCTGAGGAGTGCGCCAACTGATTTAACCGACCATGAAATTGACCGTCCCCCAGGCAATCCAACTACTGCTGGCGTCCAGCCTGCTCGCCACCCTGCAAGCCCAGGAACCCGCCGTCCCGCGGGCCAAACCTGTGGAAGACCCGCCCAAGGCCAATCCAGTGACCGAGGATCCTCCCGCTGCAGTGCAGCCGGACGCCATCAAGCCGCCCGGCGAACCAACCTCACCCAAGACGGAGAAGACCGGCACCTCCGCTGAGGAGGATTTGTTTAATTATGCCTACATGCTCTACAAGCGTGAATCCAATGAACTGGGCATCGAGCAGTTTGGCAAATACATTGCCGCCTACCCGAAGGGCAAGCATGCGGATGCCGCTCTCACCCTCAGGGGCGAATGCTATCTTCGACTGCACCGGGTGGACGAAGCGGTGGCTTCGTATTTGGAGGTTACCAAGCGCTTTAAATCCGGTCAATTCCTGGCCTATGCCGCCTCCAGGCTCGGGACCCTTAAGTTCAACGATGAAAAGCCGCTGGAGGCTGCGCCCTATTTCGAGATCGCCGCCGCCAATGCGAACAAGGCCGATGACCGTGTGCAGTATCGCTACTACCAAGGACTGGCGCTGAAGCGCGCCGGGAAGGAGAAGGAGTCGGCCACCGCTTTTGATGCCGTGGTGAAACTTACCGGCACCAGTGCCAGCCGTGGATTTCAGGAGAAGGCCTTGCTGGAACTTGCCAACTACGATCTGGCGCACGAGAAGAAAACCTCGGCATTCAACCGCTTTGAGAAACTCAGCAAGGAAGGGAGCACGGCGGCGGTAAAGGCCGAAGCCAGCGTCTCTGCAGGCATGATTCTCCAGGATTCCGGCAAGCACAAGGAGGCGCTCGCCTTCTTTGACGTCGTGACCAAGGCCGGCGGGGAAGGTGCCTGGGTGGCCCTTGCCAAGCAGGGGCAGATCCGCACGGCTTACGCCACGGAGAATTGGAAAAAGGTCGTGGATGCGTGGGGGAATCTCGACATCAAGGCCATCAAACTTGAATCCCGCCCGGGCCTCATCATCATGGTGGCCAATGCCCATCGTTTCCTGGAGCAGTTCGCCCGGGCCATTGATCTCTACGGCATGGTGGAACAGTTTTTTCCGGAAAGTCCGGAGGTCAGCCAGTCGGCCTACTACAAGCTGGTGTGTTTATACAAACTCAAGGATCCCCGCACGGACGCTGCGGCCGAGGCATTTATCGAGCGTGCCAGGCAGAAGGATCCGCAGAGTGAGTATCTCGACATGGCCCGGTTGATGCGTGCGGAGGACGCCTTTACCAAAAAGAACTGGGAAGTTGCAGTCAAGTCCTACAGTGGCATCCGCCTGGAAAAAATCCCCGAGGACCTGCGCAGCAGCATGCTCTACCGCAAGGGCTGGGCCGAGGCCCAGCAGGGAAACCACAGTGCGGCCATCGAGAGTCTGAATTTGTTCATGGCCCAGTCGCCCAAGGACCCGCTCCTGCCCCAGGCCATGGTCCGCAAGGCCCAGAGCTATCTTGAGATCAAGGACATCACCAATGCCATCAAGGAATTTGATTCCGTCGTCACCCTGTATCCCAATGCCCGGGAGGCCGAGGAGGCCTATCGTCTGGGTGGCCTGCTCCGCGGACAGGACAAAAATTACGAAGGCATGATCCAGCACCTCTCCAGCATGTTGGAGAAATACCCCGACACCAAATACAAGGGCGAATGCAAATTCTGGATCGGCACCGGTCTCTTTGGATTGAAAAAATGGAAGGAATGCATCGAACCCCTGCATGATGCTCAGAAACTCTTCCCTGAAAACTTCGAGGACGCCTCCATCAAGATCATCGTGGCCTACAACTACCTCGAGGATGTGGATGGACTGGCCCTGGAGGTGGATGCCTATTTAAAAACCAACCCCAAGGCACCCATCAACGGCCGCATCCTCGAATACCTTGGCAGTCGGCGCTATTCCGAGAAAAACCCCCAGCAGGCGGCCCGCTACCTGGGCCTGGCCGTCACCTCCGCGCAGGTTGCCGATTTGCGGCCCAACACCTGGTTCCAACTGTCCGATGCCCGGCTGCAGATTGGAGACCATGCCGGCGTGCTCGTGAGTGTGGACAAATTGCTGGGACTTTCCGCCGAACTGCCGGCCAATACCAAGGCCAAGGCCTACTATTTTCGCGGCAAGGCCAACCTTGCGCTCAAGAAACTGGACGAGGCACGCAAGGATGCCGATGCCGGCTTGAAACTCCACACCCAGGACGTCAACGAATCGCGTCTCTATTACCTGCGGGGTGAGATTGAGGAGGCCCGGGGCAACGATGAGGAGGCGGCCAGCAATTATGTGCTCACCACCCAGCTGGTCCTCAATGACGAGATAGCTGTCGAGGCCTACCGCCGCCTGCTGCAGATCTTCCGCAAGCAAGGCCAGCCTGAAAAGGAAGCGCAGTTTATGAAAAGTTTCCGCAGCACCTTCCCCAAGGAATCCGCCGCCTTCGATAAAGATTTCCCCGCCACTACCGCCCAGCCGAAGTAGTCCGCGCGGGGCCAAGTCCGGCACTGCTGGGGAAATATGTAAATGTCCTGATTTCCATGTTGCTCCACGCCTCGGTTCGGAGTCTAACTTAGCCCAACTATCCTCCCCCTCATCAAGCCATGTCCGCCACCCAGCCCCTGCCCCGTCGTCCGCGCCTCGTCGGACCGCGCCGCACTTTTGCCATCATCGCCAGCAGTTACAACGAAGAGTTCGTAAATGGTCTGCTTGATGGACTCAAGAACGAGCTGCTCTCCATCATGCCCTCCGCCTCCGTTCCCCTTTATAACGTGCCCGGCGCATGGGAAATCCCGGTTACCGCCGAATACGTCATGGAATACACCAGTGCCGATGTGGTTATCGCCGTGGGGGTCATCATTCAGGGCGACACGGATCATGCGGACCTCATCGCCACTGCTGTCAGCCAGAAATTGATGGAGCAGTCCGCCCGGCATCTCACCCCGGTCATCAACTGTGTGCTCTCCATGAAAAATGAGGAGCAGGCCCGCATCCGCTGCCTGGGCGTCGAGTTCAATCGCGGCATCGAATGCGCCCGCGCCGCTCTGAACATGGCGGAACTCTTCCAGAAACTGCACACCGCCTACCCAAGCTCCCGTCGCGCCAAATCCTCGGACAATGAGTAAACGTCGCGAAGGGCGTGAGGCCGCACTCCAGCTTCTCTACAGCTGGCAGACGCTCCCTGCCGGGGTCGATCAGGATCTCGAAGAGTTCTGGAAACTGCGGCGGACGGACGAATTGGTGCGAGAGCATGCCATTGCCCTCTATCATGGAGTGAAGGCTCATTTGACCGAGATCGACCAGCGGCTGACCGCCTGTCTGGAGAATTTTTCCTTCGATCGCCTCTCCGCCGTCGATCGCAACATCCTGCGCGTGGCGCTATTTGAAATGTTTCATGACACCAAGGTTCCTCCCGTTGTCAGCATGAATGAGGCCATCGAAATCGCGAAGCGTTTTGGCGGGGAGGATTCCGGCCGGTTCGTGAATGGAGTTCTCGACCGGCTGATCAAAGAGGTCAGCCGATCCCACCGTTGATCGAAACGATGCCGAGGTCCGGGTAGGAAGAAAAGCCACGGAGGAGGTCGGATTTGTGGTTCGGACTAATTTCAGGAGTCAAATCTTGACGAAAGCTTGGCCAAAAGCACATCGTTCAGGTAAAATTACGAAAAATATTGAAATTATTATTATTTTAACGTAATTTAGAAATAATCCTAATTTTCAAGTGATATCCCACGAGTCCCCCATTGCCGCGCCCCCTGTCCCGAGAGCGATTCACTTTGCGTGCGATCATTGCCGCATGGAATTGGTGGTGCCTGAATCCCTGGCCGGGATCACTGGTCCGTGTCCGGGCTGCCGTGGAATGATCTCGGCACCATCGCCATCCCCATCTTCCCTGCCACCCCCACACCAGCCTGTCCTGGAAACTGCCCCGCCGCAGCCGAAGGAGGATATTGTCGGGAATCCCCAGCCACCCAACATTTCCGATGCTGCGGTGGAACTCCCTCCACCTTTGCCAGCCGAGCCGACCTCCAGCCCGCTGCAACTCGTGGCCTCCAGTCCTGGTAAGGGTCGATCGCTCGCCTCACTGGTGGGAATCTTTCCGAGTTTGTTGCTGGGATTGGCGATCGTTGCAATCTCCTGGGTGGCAGCCTGGCAATTTGGCAAGGCCCCACCGCCGAGTCTGGAAACGGTGCAACAATGGGTGAGTGGGCTCTTCCCCTCCTCCAAGCCACCACTGCGAAAGATGCTGCAAATTCGCAGCGACGCCTGGAACATGATGCTGGAGGTGCCGGAGGATCAGTGGGTGCAGTTGCATCCCGGTGGCAACAATTACGTGGCCAGCCTGATCAACGAGCAGAATCCGAAGTGCCGCGTGGTCATGAATGTCAAAGTTCTCGGCTGCATCTCCAAGGACCAGGGATGGGTCGGGGCGGCCCTGCGCATGTATCTGCGGTCCGGATCCGCGCTTCCCAACTCCAAGGGGGTGCCCTCCGGAGCGGAGAAAACCATTGGCGGCAGGAAATGTTATTTTTCCAGGGAGGAGGCGGGGCAGAGCACCAGCCTGTTCCGGCCGAATCCCGTCACCGTGTGCACCTATGACCTGGTGGAAAACAACATCGCCTATTCCTTCGAATTTCAGGGATGCGGCGACGAAGTTCTGGGCACACTTCCAGAACTGGCGGAGGGCGTGCTGGCCAACTTTCGACCGCTCGTCAAGGATGCTCCGCTGGCCAGCACGAACAACCTGACTTGCAGTGACCCACGCCTGCTGCGCGCGGAGACAGGGTTGGATTTTCCCAATCCGGGGCCAGGCTGGGGGATCATCCCGGATGTGCCCACACCCTTGTCCCTCATGAGTTCGGTGACCTCCCAGCGCAGCATTTCCACGGCCTTCGGACGCGCCGGCGAACGCATGCTGGTATCGGGATGGATCGGGGCGCCGTCGGTCGGATATGGGACTGTGGATGGAGACATCGCCGGCCTGTCAGTGGTGCAACTGCCGCCGGAACTCATGAAGGACCTGCCGCACCTGGCGGATTTGATTATGGGGGCATGGTTTCCCCAGGTTTCCATCAATCGTGAAAATGAGCGTCCCTTCAAGACCGGATCGTTCGCAGGCTTTGAATATGATGGTCAAATCTCCAGCAATCTGAATCCCGCCCCCTTTGTCTTCCGCCTGGCGCGGCGGGGCAACTTGCTCTATGCACTCGGCGCGTGCTCGTTTTCTGAAAAACGTTCCAAGTCCGAGCTGACGGCCATCCTCAACAAAGCCTCCTGGCTTGACCCCGTCTGGGATGGATCCAGAGTCAGTCCGGCCTACACCCCCGCCGCCTGTACCAAGTTATGGGAGCACCTCATCCTCGCCCTCGGTCAGGAGCGGCGTGCGGCCAATCAACTCGCCGAGGCCCTGGAGATTTATCAGGGCGCCTACGACGTGCGAAGCAGTGGCGGGGTCCTGCTGGCCTTGTGCGAAACCCTCGCCCTCGTGAATCAGGCCGAAAAGGCCACCGAGTTGATGGACAATCACTGGCGCGAGCAGGAGCCCAGAAATGATTTCCTGGCCGGAGCTGCACAATTCATGGCCCAGCACCAGCGATTGGAAACAGCCACCACGCTCTTCACCACCGCGCTGGGGCGTGCCAAGGAGGGGCAGGATTTTCTTCAGGCGGAAACCGTTGAAAAGTATTTGCATACCCTCCACGATGCCCGGGCGCATGATGAAGCCCTGCGCGTGCTCGACGTGCTGAACCTCGCGCAGCCCAGCAATCACTGGCATCTCTGGGAGGCGTATATTCTCTTCAATGGCGTGGATACGATGGCACGCGGTATCGAAATCATGGAGGGACTGATCGTTTCCATGAAGAAAAATCCCAATCTCGCCCGGGAATTCCTCACCTTCCTCAAAACGCATCAGTGTCACGACCTCGGACTCGCGGCGGCCATGAGTGTTCTGAAATTGGATCCCAAGGAAGGGCTCGCCTGGCTGGTGCGTGCCAGCTGCGAACGGGAGATGGGCGATACCGCCAAGGCCACCGTCACGCTCGCGATGGCCCGCCAATACAATCCCCGTCTCCGCGATCTGGATGAGATCGTCTATGCCCTGAGCAATGACGAAGGAGGACCCGTGCTCGACAAGGATGGGCCGCAGACCACGCCGGTGACCCTGCCCCCCGAAGTGCGTCAATTTCTGCAGCGCGAAAATTTCGATGCCATCGCCACCACGGAGGATCCCTACCAGTATATCTACCGCATCCGCTCCATCACCTGCGATCCCGGCGAACCCTTCCGCTCCACCAACCGCTACTCCATCCGCATCCAGAACAATCAGGGCATGGAGGCGTTTAATATTTTGAAAATTTCCTTCCGGCCGCGAGGCGAACGCGTGCAGGTGAATGAACTGCGCGTGCGCACGCCGGATGGAAAGATTGTTTCCCCATCCAACATGAAGGAGGCCTTTGTCACGGAGGACAACGCGGACGGAATGCACACGGGCATGAGGATTCTCAATCTCCCCGTGCCCGGTCTCACCGTGGGCAGTGTGCTCGAATATACCATCACCGAGGAATCCCTTGGCGTGCTCGCAAGCGCTATCAATTCCTCCTTCCATTTCGGAGCCGAAGCCCCCTGCGCGCTCGATATCCTTTATCTCAACAGTCCCGTGGCCAAACTGGACTTCCGCCACAGCGCGGGCAAGCCTCCCACGCGCATTCCCACGGGCATGGTCTGGCTGGAGCGAAGCCTGCCGGCATTGAACCGCGAGGCGCATCAACCGTCGCTGGAAAAAATCGTTCCAGTGCTTTGGACTGGAGATGGATCCGAAAGCTGGGTGCGGCTGGGTGCGGAATATTACAGCATGATCCAGGATCGCATGCGGCCGGATGAGACGGTGAAACGGCTCGCGAAGGAAAAAACCAAGGCTTGCAAAACGGATGCCGAACGCATCCTCGTGCTCTCGGAATACGTTCGCAATCTGCTCAGTTATGCGGCCATTGAATTTGGAATGCGCGGGCTCATCCCCAATCCAGCGGCGGATTCCATCAAGAACCGCTTTGGTGACTGCAAGGACCACAGTGTGCTGCTCTGCCAGCTTCTGAATTCCGTGGGCGTTCCCGCCCGTCTCGCGCTCGTCAACGCCGCCACCGCCGTGCAGCCTGATCTGCCATCGCTTGGGGCGTTCAATCACATGATCACCGCTGTCCCCGGTGCCAAAAAGGACGAATGGGATTTCATCGACTGCACCAACAAATGCATGGCTCCCCAGCCGGGAGTCCCTCCGTGGTTGCTGGCGGGGAAATACGCTTTGGTGCTGGGTGACCAGCCCTCGGAATTCAATCCGGAGAGTTCCAGATTGGTGAAGATTCGCGATTTCCCGGAGGATTTTGAAAAAGTCAGTGTGGAACGCACCGTCCAGATTATTGAACGCCGCCATTTGAGCATCAAGGAATCCATCACGATTTCCGGCATCACCGCCTGCGAACTGCGCCAGTCACTCAACTCTCGCCGGGATCAGCGCGATATCTCCTCCGCCATCAAAGGCCTGCTGGGCCTGGATCGCAACCGGTGCCAGGTCCAGGTTGCCAGGGTGGAGAATCTCACCACCTTGGAGAAACCGCTGTTACTCAATTTGGAATACGAAATGCGCAATGCCTGCGCCCCCAATGGCAGTGGACTAATGCTTCACCTGCCCATTTCCGCGGAAATGCATTTCCTGGACTCGGATACTGAGGGATCCATGCGGCGTTCGCCCTTCCATTTCCAGGCACTCCTGCAGTTGCATGCGAAGACCCAATTCTCCGGCATTGGGGGAATGAACATCGCGCCGATGGATCGAATCGGCGGTGATAAAAAATATGTCTCCTGGAAATGTCTCGCGAGCAACGAGGACAGCGCTGCCTCGATCACTCTGAACCTGACGCGCAAGGCGGGGTTATTCCAGGCTGCCGAATACGCGGCTTTCCAAGATCAGTTGGGCGAAGCCGTCCAACCCACCGAAGAAGTGACCCTTATCCCGGTATCATCTTCGGCCACCCCGGTCTCGCAGAACACCGCGCCCTGAGGTTGGTCTTGAATCTCCGCCGGGCACGTTTACAGGAGGGACATGCGAATCATCTCCGGCACCAGCGGCGGCATGACCCTGCGCGTTCCCAAGACGGTGTTGAGGCCCACCACGGATCGCACGCGGTCTGCCGTGTTCTCCATTCTGGGTCCACTCGTGAAGGAAGCCCGGGTGGCGGATCTTTTCGCAGGATGTGGAGCCTACGGCTTGGAATGCCTCAGTCGCGGCGCGGCCCATTGTGTTTTTGTGGACTCTGAAAAGGCCGCCATTCAGATCATCGAGGCCAATTTGCTGAAGGCCAGATTTGCCCCCAGGGGGGAAACCGTCTGCGCCAAAATGGAAAGCTGGTGGACGCGCCCGCATCGCCCCTTCGATCTCATTTTCGCCGATCCCCCGTATCAGAAATCCCCCGATGACCGTGCATGGAATCGGGAAATTCTCGGCAGTCCCCAGCTTCCCAAACTCCTCGCGCCGGAGGGATGGTTCATCCTCGAAAGCTGGTCCCAGGCCAAAGAACCCGTTGTGCCGACGCCATGGATCTGCCGGGACGAGCGCACGTATGGCGCAGCGCGGGTGCGCTTTTTCCAACTGCAAACCAGCGCTCCGCATGAATGATCTTTCCCACATCACCAAGGAGGGAGCCGCCCAGATGGTGGATGTCTCCGACAAGCCCGTGCAGGCCCGCGAAGCGATCGCAGAAGGCTTCATCAGCCTCCAACCGGAGACGCTGCGTCTGCTGCAAGCTGGGCAGATGAAAAAGGGCGAAGTGCTGGGCGTCGCCAGAATCGCCGGCCTCCAGGCTGCGAAACTCACCTCGCAGTTGATCCCGCTCTGTCACCAGATTGCCCTCAGCAAAGTGAGTGTGGATTTCACGATTGAGTCGTCCGGTGTCCGCATCACCGCGCTGGCCAAGACCTCCGCCCAGACCGGCGTGGAAATGGAGGCCCTCACCGCCGTCAGCGTAGCCGCTCTCACCATCTACGACATGTGCAAGGCCGTCGATAAAACCATGCAGATTGGCGAAATCCGCCTGCTGCAAAAGACCAAAGTTTAAATCCCCATGCAAGATCCCGCCTTCGTCCATGAAGCCTTCGCCAAAATCTCCGGTCGCTACGTAGCCACAAACCATGTGCTTTCCCTGGGCACTGACATCCTCTGGCGGCGCAAGGTTGCGCGGCTGGTTCGCGAAATGAAACCCGCCAGTCTGCTGGATCTCGCCACGGGCAGCGGGGATCTGGCCATGGAAATTGCGAAGCTCAATCCGCAGACCAAAATCATCGGCGCGGATTTCTGCGAACCCATGCTGGAGGTTGCCCGCCAGCGGAAGGTTCCCGGCGTGGAATGGATTGTCGCCGATGCGATGAACCTGGCGATGCCCGATGCCACGTTCGATGTCGTCACCGTCGCCTTTGGCCTGCGGAACATGGCCTCTTGGCCGGAGGCGGTGCGCGAGATGTCGCGCGTCATCAAGCCCGGCGGACATCTTGTGGTGCTGGATTTCTCCCTGCCCACGCTTCCGATCCTCCGCCCGCTCTACCGATTTTATCTGCACAAAATGCTGCCCAGGATTGCCGGGCTCATCACCGGGCAGCGCGGGGCCTTCGAATACCTCAGCAATTCCATCGAGGCATTTCCCAGCGGCCCGGCCATGTGTGAATTGCTGAATCGAAATGGACTGCACTCGGCAAGGGCGATTCCCCTGAACTTCGGCATTGCCAGCATTTACATCGGGCAGAAAGCCTGAGCTTCATCCGCCGAACATTTGCGTCCAGTCGCCTGCATGGCGGCCCATGCCCATGCGTTTGTGGCCGGGGTTGAGCATGTTCACGAAGTGCCCCGGACTGTGCCACCAGGCCATCACCGCATCCTCCGGCTTGGAACTTCCGGCGTAAATGTTTTCTGCACTCGCACTCGTGCCCGCCAGCTTCGCGCGATCCCATGGCGACTTCTTGCCGGGCACGGGCGACGCGTGCGCGAAGAATCCCTTCTCCACCATGTCCTTGGAATGTCCGCGCGCGGCATTGCAGAGCTTGGGATCGATCGTCAGCGCCGTCAGGCCCAGCGTGGCGCGTAGTTCATTAGTCACCAGCACACCCTGCGCCTCGTCCGCAGGCACGGAGGTTTGCAGTTTCTTGTTGGCCTCCATGATCTTTACGGCATCGCGATCAAACGGCCCCTGGCTCACGGTCAGGTTCTTTTCCTCCTCCACCAGTTTTTCCGGCGCATAATCCTTCGCATCCGTCAGAGCCATCGCCTTGCGTAATTCCTGACGGCTCTTCACCAGCGCCAGC
Source organism: Akkermansia muciniphila (assembly GCA_943333275.1). Classification (GTDB taxonomy): domain Bacteria; phylum Verrucomicrobiota; class Verrucomicrobiia; order Verrucomicrobiales; family V1-33; genus JAGNEJ01. Next base: position 45,962 of record CALQSQ010000017.1, on the reverse strand, counting down.
AGTCGCTCCCGCGGGATGTCCAGCCCGGAGTTGCTCCTGATCACCACCGCGCGGTCGAACGTCTGCAACTCCTTCAGCCGCGCCAGTGCGGGGTCGCCGATGCTGGTGATCTCCTCCTTGCTCAGTCCGCCTCCCTTGGCTTGCAGCGCCAGCACGGAGGCTCGCAGGCGTTTGATTTCGTCCTTCACCGCCTTGGATTCCCGGGTCCTGGCCAGCGACTCCGCCGTCTTTTGAAATTCCGTTTTATAAGCCTGCAGCGCCTTTTTGAAATCCTCCTCCACCACGGTCATAAATACCGCCTGCACCGCACGCGGCAGTTTCACCACCTCCCGCACCACCCGCTCCCGCGCAAAGGGATCAAACGCCGACTGGCGGTATTCCTCCATCCGCGCCTTCGCCGCCTCCTTCTGGTCCGGCGTCGATCCCTCCAGACCGCCGGGCGCGGGCGGAGCATCGGCAAGCGTGGAAGTGAGGAGAATCGGCAGGCAGAGAAACAAACGGCGCATGGAGGAAACGGGGAGACAGGGATCAATCGGCAAACCATTCTATCACGGAGTGGGGATCCCAGGCTGTGAAAATGAAGAGGACAAAGAAAAACGCCAGCGCTAATGCCATCTCCAGCAAGCGATCCAACCAGCCCTCAGGTCTCTTGTAAAGGCAGACCAGCGCCAGGACCGGCAGTGCCAGCCAGAACACCGGGATTCCGACCATCAATAATCCCATGGTGAAATCGTACAGCCACATCAGCCCTCCCTCAATGCCCTTTGGGTCATCCACGCTCGGCCTGGGCCAGTGTCCCAATGCCAGCCGCCCCGCACCCCACGTGGCATAGTACGAGGCTAGGACCAGCACCGGAAATCCGCATAGCGCCCATGTGGCGCGACGCAGCCATGGCATTTTTTCGGACATCAGGAGAAGCGCGTTCGTTTTTTGAAATAACCCCGGAGACCGTAGAGGGCATAGGCAAGGGCGGTCATGGCGGCGAGTGCTGCCGGGATGTGCAGCGCGGCATAACTGAGCCGGCGAAACGCCACCGCCCCGCCGATGCCGCCGCAGAGGAATCCCGAAATGATCAGGAAACACAGCCGCAGCCGCCGCCGGTCCACGGGTAAACCGCGCAGCCGGTGACCCAGGAAGATGCCCAGGTCGGTAAACATGCCGGAGAGGTGGGTGGTGCGGACCACCGTGCCACTGTAGGTGCTGACCATGGCATTCTGGAGGCCGCAGGCGCACGAGGCCGCGTGAATTCCCAGCAGGTTGTCATGCTTGAGCAGCGTGGCCGCCGCAGCCAGCAGCATGGCCTCAAGCAGCAACGCCACTCCATAGCGCCTCCCCAGTTGCAGCGTGCTGTCCTGAATGAGAAATCCACTCAGCACCGTCCCCGCCACAAAGGAACCCAGAATCGCTGCAAAATGCAGCGCCGCCGCCCCGTCCATTCCCGCCAGCGCGGCCGCCAGCATCGACGTGGTGCCCGTGAGGTGAGTGACGGCCTGGTGCTCAAATCCCAGCAACCCCACCACATTCACCATGCCCGCGACAAACGCCAGCGCCCACGCACCCGCCCAGATCCATCGAGGTAATTTGGAAATCATTGTTTGCCACAGTGTCGCCGATACACCGGCCTTCTCAAGGGCCGGAAACTATAAATTCTCCGGGAATCTGCGCGTATAAGGACAGGCGCTTACCACTTACCACAAGGAAACTCCTCTAAGGATTCTTTTCCAGACCCCTTTCCTTTAGACCCGGAGGGGCGACATTCCTGTCGCCCATCGAAAAACCGCGCAGCCCGACTCCCTCCCCAGGAAATCAGGCTCCGCATCTCCAAACTCAGCGACACGAATGCCGCCGCTCCGATCGCACCCTTTTTGCGCACCTTCTTCACCCCGCTCCTCCACACCGTTATCCCAAGGCTGGACACCAACGGCTCTACACCCCGCATTTCCGCCACAGCGCATACTGGCTCAACCCCTTCGCCTCTCGCAGCTCCTGCAATCGTCTGGGCAGCCGCTCCCGGATGCGCTCGGCATAGTCATAGGCTTGATGTTTCGAAGACGGGCCAGGCATTCGTTGCAGCCGGGCGGCGCGGAAGTTTGGAAATGCGCCCCCCGTTCCCTCCCATACGGTGGCATCCGGCGCGTTTTATCACCCCGGAAACAAAATCTGGCGACAATACCGCGAACCTGCTTCAACATCCGCCATGCCCACACTCAACCGGACCGGCAAGGCGCGACCGGAACGGGAGGGCACCACCTACAGACAAACTCCCTACGCCATCCGCACGAAGTGATCCACAGAACCCACCCTTGCTGCCATGAAGGATACCCTTGCTGAAATCAACGAACTGCGCGCCGCCGGCCGCATCGGCCAGTGGGCCATCGGCGGAGCGATGGGGGCCACGCTCTATCTGGAGCCGATCTCGACCTTCGATCTGGATGTATTTGTGCTGTTTGAGGGTTCGCCGCTGATCCTCACCCTGACACCGATTTATGAATTCCTTAAAGCACGCGGTCATGCGGCGGATGGGGACGCGGTGATGATCCATGGCTGGCCGGTGCAGTTCCTGCCCGCGGAGTCGGGGCTGCTGCGGGAGGCGGTGGAGCAGGCGCGGGAGGTGGACTTTGAAGGCGTGCCGGCGCGGGTGATGCTGGCGGAGCATCTCATGGCCATCGCCTTGCAGACGGGGCGAGGGAAGGACTTCGCGCGGCTGGTGACCTTCATGGAAGCCCGGGTGGCTGATGAGGTGAAGCTACGCGAGCTTCTGGAGCGGCATGGCCTGGGTGCCGCGTGGAAACGATTTGAACAAAACTACCTGAACCCGTCATGAGCCCGCTGATGCAACGAACCATGGAGAGCAAGAACGAACGCCGGAAGCGGCTGATGGCACTGCCCTACCCGGAGAAAGTGCGCATCGTGGAGAAGATGCGGGCGGCGGCAGCAGAGATGAAGTCGGCTGCATGGCACCCTGCCGTGCTGCGTGAAGAACCGCCAGCCTACGGTGCCAGGAAGCCCTGAATCACGGATGGAAACCAAGCACTCCCCATAACATCCGCTGCACCCGGCGCGGCAACCGCTCCCCGATGCGCTCGGCATAGGCATAGGCTTGATGTTTCGAAGACGGGCCAGGCATTCGTTGCAGCCGGGCGGAGCGGTAGTTTGAGAAACACCCCCCGGTCCCTTTCATACGCCGCTATGCACCGTGTTTTTTCACCCAATGAACACAAAATCTGGCGACAACGCCGCGAACGTGCTTCAACATCCGCCATGCCCACACTCAACCGGATTGGCCAGGCGCGACTGGAACGGGAGGGCACCACCTCGGCCAACCAACAACGCCACTCGCCATGAGTAAGCTCTACGATCAGATCAGTCAGACGTTGCTACCCGGTATGACGATCCCGGAGCCGCTGAGATTGCTCTTCGAGTGGATCGAGCAGAGCGGGACATATGTTGATCGGGATGGAGGCAGGTTTGGCTTCTTATTTCCCGAGCGAGCCATGAAGGATGGTTGGACTGATTCAGGGCGTCCCGGTGGCACCGATGTGAGCTTTGCGGCCGAGGGCAACGTGAACATGAAGTATTGGTTTGGACATGAGAGGCCCGAGATGCTGAGCCGCATTTGTGTGTTTTGTCAGACAGGTGGAGAAGGATCGATGGCCGCCTTTTGGCTCGATCCAAATGGCGGCCAGAAGATAGTTCACATGGGTTCCGGCTCTGGTTCGACGCTTGTCTGTGTTCTGGCAGATGATCCCGTGGATTTCCTTCGGCTTCTGGCCATCGGATACGACGAGATTTGCTGGCCCGAGGCATTCGGCAACCCACCAAACGCGGCCAGCGATTTCATCGTCCTGCCGAACACCGAGTTTCAGGATTGGGTGAGGACGGCCTTTTCAGTATCCATCCCGACAACCGCCAGCGAGATTGTTCGTCATCCCAGCGACATGGGAGACGAGGATTCTCTTGATCCATTTCACAGGTGGGTAGCCTCCATGACCGCATGAGCAACCACAACCGACAACCAAGGCCGAACAACCAAGGCCGAACAAGGCGCGGCTGGACAACCGCTGGGGCTGCACTGTCGATCATGCTTTCCGTAACTTTAACCCGCCATCCCGTTTCGGCGCTCACCCTCGCCCCAGCGGTGCCAGCGCTTAAACGTTCTGCCAAGACAATGATCGCCACCGCACAAGAGTTTCTCGCCCTGATGCGGAGCACTGATCCGGTCGATTATGAACGGTTTCGGCACGACTCAGCACCTATCGAGGTATGGCGGGAGCTGATCTCGAGGTATTCCCTCGCCAACGAGTGGATCGTTCGGAATAAGACTGCACCTGTTGAAATACTGAGGGAGATAGCTTGTGACTCTCGGGTGCTCGTCCGTGCTGAAGTTGCGATGACGCGTCGCATCACCGAAGATATTCAGGAGACACTGGCGAGAGATCCAAACGCCTCTGTCCGGAACACCTTGGCGAATAATTCCAAGGCTACGGATCGGATTCTTGCATTACTCGCGGAGGACTCCGAGGCATTTGTCCGGGAGACCGCACGCCGCCGAATCAACGAACGCCGGGCAGAACAAAGCGCGGATTGCAACCCCCACTAGCCCCTCTGTTTCCCATGCCCTATCTAAGTCCAACATCAACCCTGCGATTAACGCTGGCCCCCGCTAGTGGGGTTGCCATCGCTTGAGTCGTTCTGCCAAATATGGAATACACCGAATTCGAGTCCTTCATCGAGCAGGCGACAGAATACCTGAGGTCAGCCAACGAGACGAACAAGCGCTTGTTTGGCATCGGTGATTACGCCCGCTATGAATATGACCTGTTTCGGAATGAGATTTGGTGGAGTGACCAAAACGATCCGAAGGTTCGGGCGAAGGTGACGATTGTCGGATCGATTTCTACAAAGTCTGATACTTGGTTGTGGGCTTGGGCGAATCCGCATTTCAAGGATGTGGAAATCGGACCGATTCATGCTGTCCGGGACTTCGGAGACAAAGAAGGCATCACCAAGCTCACTGAGGAGAAGTGGTCGGCAGAGGAAGTTGATGGTTGGGAGATGACCTCTGTTTCAGCAAGGCTTCTTGAAGCGCAAGGCGCGTATAGATCGCCAAGCGCCAGTGGAGGTTTGTTTTTGCTATACGACGGTCTCGAGTTTATACCTGACGAGGACAAGCCAGACTATCGCCCCCTAAAACGACCGGCAGAACAAGGCGCGGATGGCAACCCTCACTAGCCCTTCTGTTTTCCATGCTCCATCTTGTTTCAACACCAACCACGCGCTCAACGCCGGCCCCCGCTAGTGGGGTTGCCATCGCTTAATCGTTATGCCAAGAAAATGAAGACGCCTCTCGTAGTGCTCCAGGTCGTCGCTGCAGTGATCTTGCTGAGCGGACTTACCGTCTTCTTTTCCGGGAACTCACTTCCCGTTTACAACGACCCCAAGGCTCCAGAGGATCTGTCCCACAAACTTGAAAACCTTCCACGGGAGGATCGATTTTCCCAGTGGTATCACCAACTAGCGCAGCACGAGACCTCCCACAAGCGACTGACTGATCTCGGACGAGGATTGATTGCCTTGGGACTTGGGATCTCCATCGGAGCGCTCTTTCTGCACTGGCTGCCCAAGACCAATGGAAAGCGAGTCGGAGTATGGATCGCCGCGTTTTGGACGATTCTCTGGGCCATCAAGTTTCCGCTTACCATGTGGTATTACTCGGTGCGGCAATTACGGTTCGACTACCCCGTCTGGGGCGATTCAATCGTCATTGGTGTATTCCAAGATTTCATTGCTTGGGTGCTAGGATTCATCGTGTTATCGATTCTGCTGGCGGTGCTTATGATTCGCCATCGATTTCCGGTGTGTGTCGCGCTCAGAAGCCCCGGTAGCGGATGGGGATGGCTACGAACTATCGGACTCTGGCTTTGGATGTTCCTCCTTGCTGCCTGCATTCTGCCGGCAGTGGGAGATGGTGACGAGGGGATGGCACTCTCATGCACAGCGGCAATCCCTGTGATTCTTCTCGCCTTGTCCGCCCCCGAACAAAGGCATAACAAGTCAGCGCACACCAACCCACTACCCGCCTCAAGTCGGAGTTTTCAGGAACTTTTCAACCCCAACCCACAGTCGGAGAACGCCCCCAGGTAGTGGGTGGGTGGCTTTCGAAGTTAGCTCCAAATTTTAACCGCGATGAGCTGGGACATTAGCGTGCAAGACATGCCCGACGTTCTGAGGATCGAGGACATCCCCAATGATTTTCGTCCCGAACCCTTGGGGCATCGAGATGATGTTATCGCTTCGATTCAGGCGCTTGTTCCCGAAGTCGATTTCAGTGATCCTTCGTGGGGCCGACTTGAGGACGAGCGGTTCTCGATCGAGTTCAACATGGGTGCAGATGAGATCTGTAGCGGATTCATGCTCCACGTTCGCGGCGGCGATACGGCCATAGGAGTGATAGACCACATCCTTAAGGGGCTGGGGAGACGAGCTTTCGATTGCTCTGCTGGCGATTTCTTTAACGGCGAATCTGGAAGAGAGAGCTTTGCAGAATGGAGAGAGTTTAGAGATCGCGTTTTGGGAAAAGCGGGCTCGTGACAAGAACCAAAGAGAGCTAACAAGGCGCTCCATCCAACGGCGGGCAACGTCCTTCTTAAAGTTCGGACTTCCATCTCCGCCGTGGATGAGCTAGACGTTAGCCAAAAAACACATGATCTGGGAAGCCTACCAACAAACAAAGATTGCCGGAGCCGAGCGAGCCGCGGATCGAGCAATGTCCAAGGCGGATCGGTATGCTGCCGATATTGCAGATATTAGTCGCCAAGTCGACAGACTCTCGCTCGCATGCCAAGCGATGTGGGAATTGCTTCGTGACCGATCCGAACTCACAGAGGAAGACATTGAGGCGAAAATCCTTGAGATTGACGGTCGCGATGGCAGAGTCGACGGCAAGATTGCAACAAAGCTCACGACCTGCACGACGTGCGGAAGACCTACTAATTCACGCCGTGGTTCTTGCGTGATGTGCGGGGCTCCACTGAAGAGAGGCCACCAATTTGAAGGCTAACAAGCCGCGACAGAGCAACCCCTACCAGCCGCCGAGTTTCGATGATTTCCCGAATCTACAACTACAACCCCGTGCGCAACGCCCGCCCCCGCTGGTAGGGTTGCCTGCGATCTATCGTTGTGCAAGAAAACATGATCTCCGACGGACACAGTATTGATTTAGTCCACCCGGGTTTCGACCCTCCGGTGCCACTTCGATTTTCGAGGAGAGGCACCGGAGCATCAATACAGGGCGGAATAACTGGATCACACCTCACCGGACATGGCGAATCTTACTGGAGCAAATTCAAGGAGGTTATCGACCTCGGATACATTCCAATTGAGGATGCAATCAGTCTGAGTTTATTGCCCCAAGGATGGAAGATGCCTGACATCCAAGAATGGGATAAGATGATTGCAACATCGAGACGCAAATGAAATTAAGAAGCACAACAAGCCGCGCCGTGACAACCACTGCCAGCCGTTCAGTTTCGATGATTTACCGGAGTTCAACCATCAACCCCGTGATCGACGCTCGCCCCCCCGCTTTGGAGAGCTTCCCCTTTTCTTTGAAGACAAGGAGGGTCTGCTTTTAAGCCTAGGGGGCGGGCATTTCTGGCGGGGTGTTGGCTTTGGGACGAGGGCGGAGCAAACGGGAGAGGAGGAAGGGGGAGCAGATGATGGCGATGACGGTTGCTTGGTATCGGCGGTTTTCCCATTTTCTGGCGCGGGCGATGGCGATGACGTCGCGGGCGGGGCCTTCGGGTTTGAGGATGTCTTTGGGATCGATGCCGTATTTCTCTTTTAAATAGGCTTCGCTGAAGATGTCCACTTGCTGGCCGTTTTGTTCTTGGAGGACGGCTCCGTTGGTGGTGCGGTCCTCGGCTCGTTCCCCGCCTTCTGTGTAACTTAACATCCAGACTTCGCCGTCGTCTCCGGCGAATTGCATGTAGATGAGGGGGATGGTGGGATCGGTCTTGCCGGCGGTGAGGCCTCGGATGTAATTTAAGCGGCATTCGCCGGGGGCGAGTGCTTGGAGGTAGCCGTTTTCCGCAGTGCCGATGTTGCGGTCTGTGCTCATTCTGTCGAGTCCGCTGGTGCTGAAAAGGGCTTCGTCATCAATGAGGCCGGAGATGAAGAGTTGGCGGAGGGCTTCGTTGGAGGTGGTGCCGTCGGGGTAATGTCCCTCGTGGATTGATGCATAGGCTGCACAGGCCTCTCTGATTTGCCTCAGAGATCCCATATTATTCTTAAGCTTTATTACCCTCATCTCGGTCCAAAACGCTTCCATCCCAACGAAGGCGATGATGAGGACGGTGAGGAGCAGAAGGCGCAGGACCCATTTCATAGTGACGTTGTATCCGATGGGGATGGGGGGCGTCAATGGGGATGTGGGTGGGTGGGGGTGCGGTTAGGCTTGGTGGGTGGGGGTTTCTGGGAGGGGCTTGGGTTTGCGGCGGTGCTTGATCCAGTGGGGGATGAGGAAGGGGAGCCAGATGGCGATAGGAATGGTGGGCCTCCGGGGGGGGCTTCAGTAGGCGTTGTCGCGCTTGAAGAAGGTGAGGAGCATGATTTGGAAGTCGAGGAGGAAGTTCCAGTTCTCGATGTAGAAGAGGTCGCATTTGATGCGTTCGGTGAGGTCGGTGTTGCCGCGGTAGCCGTTGATCTGGGCCCAGCCGGTGAGGCCGGGTTTGATGTTGTGGCGGGCGTTGTAGTGGGGGATGACTTCGCGGAAGTTGTAGATGAGTTCGGGGCGTTCGGGGCGGGGGCCGACGAGGCTCATTTCGCCTTTGAGGACGTTCCAGAACTGGGGGATCTCGTCGATGTTCCATTTGCGGATGGTGTCGCCGATGCGGAGGCGTCGGGGGTCGTCGGGGGTGCTCCAGCCGACGTGGCCGTCGGCTTCGGCATCGGGGCGCATGGAGCGGATTTTATAAATGGTGAAGCGTTTGCCGCTGCGTCCGACGCGGACTTGCTTGTAAAAGATGGGGCCGGGGCTCTCGCGGTGGACGAGGTAGCCGAAGAGGAGGACGAGGGGGGTGCCGATGATGAGGCCGACTAGGGAGCCGACGATATCGATGCAGCGTTTGAGGAATTGGTTGAAGGCGGACTGGAGGGGGAGGCGGGAGACGCCGAGGAGGGGGATGCCATTGAAGGACTCGAGGTGGAGGCCGCTGAGGAGGATCTGGAAGGCGCTGGGGAGGATCTTGTAGTCGACGAGTTCGCGTTCGCAGAGGTTGGAGAGGGTGGCGAGTTCATCGCGGCCGATGCTGAGGTCGGAGACGAGGGCGACGTCGATTTGTTCGCGGATGAGGATGGCGCGGGCATCGGCGTAGGAGCCGAGACGGGGGATGGCTGGATGCGGTTGGATGGTGAAGCCGCCGGGTGGGGGAATGACGCCGATGATCTCGTAGGGGTGGCGGTGACCGGGGCGGAGGATGTGGTGGATTTTGTCACATTCCTCGGTCCAGCCGACGAAGAGGAGGCGCTGGCGGAGCTGGCCGGCCATCGGTTGGCGCCGGAGCAGGCGGCAGAAAAAGAGCCGCCAGGTGAGGAGGCCGATCATGCATTCGAAGCCTGCGAGCAGGCAGTAGAGCCGGCTGATGGAGGGATCAAACCTGAGCATGAGACTGAAGCCCATGAAGGCGAGGAGCCAGGTGAAGCAGGCCTTGGCGATGCCATCCGCGGCATAGGTGAATGAGCTGAGGCGGTCCGGGCGGTAGAGTTGAAATTTCACCAGCAGGGCCATGAGGAGGAGGGCGCCGAGGGCAAGCTGGCCACTGTAGGCTATGAGGGTAATCCGGTCATCCAGGAGTCCGACGAATTTCAATTTGGAATGGAAACGCAGGGCGTAGGCGAAGAGAAGCATGGCCAGGACAACCAGGAGGTCCACGGCGAAGGCGGCGACGATGAGGCGCTCCGAGAGGTGGCGGCGGTCGGCGCGGTGGTTGTCACGCTGGGCTTCCGTGGCGGGTGCCGGGTGCTGGGGTGGTGGGAGCGTGGCGTTCATTCCAACGGATTCTCGGAGGTGCTCAGTTGGTGCCGGAGGGCAGGGCCAGCGGGGTCTGGGTGGCGTGGTGGAAGTCGCCGGTGTAGCCGGTGCTGAGGGCTTCCTTGGAGGCGCCATTGAGGATGAAGCCGACGGGGCGGCCTCCGGCCATCATGAGTTTGCTGATGGCTTTTTTTGCATCGCTGCGGGTGGTCTTCTTGGCGCGGATGACGAGGGCGACGGAATCGACTTCGCGGGCGAGGAGCAGGGCATCTGAAACGGCGTTGACGGGCGGGGTGTCGATGACGACGCGGTGGAACCATTTCAGCGACTGCTGGAGGAGATCGCGGAAGGCGGGGCCGGACAGGAGTTCGGCGGGGTGGGCGCCGTTGGCTTCGCCGGCGGAGAAGAGGTAGAGGTTGGCGATGGAGGTGGGGGAGCAGGCCTGGGACTGTTCGTCGGCAGGTTGATCGGCGCCCTTGAGGTGGGTGACGAGTCCGGCCTGATTTCGATGGCCGAGGAGCAGGAGATCGAGCGACGGCTTGCGCAGGTCTGCATCAATGAGCAGCGTGCGGTAGCCCTGCAGCGCAAGGGCGACGGCGAAATTGGACGCGCAGTAACTCTTGCCATCGCCGGGACCCGGGCTGGTGAAGAGGAAGCTGCGTGCGGTGATGCCTTTGCCAAGCAGCGAAAGGGAGGTGCGCATGGCGCGGAAGGCCTCGGCATTTTCCGGCTTGGTAAACGGAGAGGTGAGCAGGCGATCCATGGGATGCTTCGCAGGATTCTCCGGAACGGCGGCGAGGCCGGGGAGGGCGAGCGTTTCCTCTCCCTGCTCAAGGTTGCGGACGGAGCGATCCATGAGGGAAAGCAGCAGGACGAGGCCCAGGCCAAGAAAGATCCCGCCAAGACCGGCGGCCCCGACGATGAGTTTTTTCTGCGGTCGGATGGGCTGGGAGGGGAGGATGGGGTGGCCGACGACGCGGAGGAGGCTGCCGCCAAATTCCTGGGAGACCTGCGCTTCCTTGAGACGTGTGAGAACTTGGTTATAGTGCTCGCGCTGGACTTTCAATTCGCTGGCGTGAATGTCGAACGCGGCGGCGACCTGTTGGAACTGGAGGGCGGCGGCCTTGGCAGTTTTCAGTTCGGCGGTGAGTTTCTCCTCGTTTTCCCGGGCCTGGTCGAGCTTGTTTTCCATGACGGCACCGGCATTGCGGGCGGCGGCGAGGAGGGAGGCCCGGACTTCGGCGAGTTCCTTGGAGGCGCGGATGTGGCTCGGGTGCTTGGGCAGGTAGCGGGAGTCGATGGAGGCGAAGGCGGCGGACTTTTCGTTGAGGACTTTCTGGAGGTTGATGATCTCCTCGGTGGCGGCAATGGCGGGAATGCGCAGGAGGTCCGCGATGCCGATGTTTTTGGCGGCGCGGAGTTGTTCGATGCCGTTGGTGAGGCGCACGACTTCAGCCTTGGTGTTGCTGACTTCGAGGTTGAGGCTCTTGACGCGATCCTCGGCGACGTTGGTCTTGAGGTCACTGTGGGTTTCCTCCAACTGCATGTCCGGATGGGCTTCGCGAAATTGTTTGACGGTGAGTTCGGCGGCTTCCAATTCCTCGCGGATGCGGTCGCGTTCCTTTTCAAGACTGACGCGGATTTCGCGGGCGGAGGCGGTGTCCTCCTGCTTGCCGGTGGTGGTGAGGCGCTCGAGGAAGGCATCGGCGATGTCCAGCGCGCGCTGGGGATTGTGGTCCTCGACGACGATCTCAATCAGGCGGGTGCCGCGGACCAGAGCGGCGGAGGCCTTTTTCTGGAGGAAGTAAACGAGTTGGTCGTCCTTGAGTGGCGTGTCGCGCTTTGGAACAAAGGTGGGGTCCTTGTCGAGATTCAGGCGACGGATGACATTGAGCATCATTTCCTCGCCGTTGATTTTGGATTCAATCGTCTTGAGGTTTTCGAGGGCCCGGAGGTCGGTGGGGCCGAACTTGTTGTTGCCCATGACACTGATCTGTTCCTGCTGGACTTCGAGCGTGGCCCTGGTGCTGAAGATGCGCTGGGCCTTTAAAACATAGGCGATGGAAGCACCAAGGGACAGGAGCAGGCAGAGGGCGATGACCCACCAGCGGCGGCGCAGCTCCTGCCACATGCCGCCGAAATTAATGGCGGGTGGTCCGGAGTTGTCACCGGAGGCAATGGATCCTGGCGTCGCTCCCTGGCTTAGCAGCGTGGAAAGTGCCTGCTGGGGGGTAACATGCAGAATGATTTGGTTCTGCGGTTCGGGGCCGTTCATGGAGATACCGGGCGGTGGGCCCGGGAGGGGGATTAAAATCTCTTTTCCTGGATATCAATGACGTCACCGTCCCTGAGAATGACATCGTCCTTGGGGTTGCGGGCCATTTCCTGGGCGTCCAGCACATAGACCTTCTGCTGGTTGCCGACGGTGCGCTTGAGGTAAACTTTGCGCTCGTTGGCCAGGCGGGTGTAACTGCCAGCCATGCCGATGGCCTGGAGGAGGGTCACGGGTTTGTTGCCGGGCATGGGATAAGTGCCGGCGCGGTTGACCTGTCCCATGACGGTGAAGGTGATCTTGGAAAATTCGCCTATATTGACGGTGACGCGGGGATCGCGCACGTAATCCTTGGCGAGCAGAGCCCGAATGCGATTCTCAATTTCCGTGATGCTGAGGCCGCCTACGCGCACGGTTTCATTGATCAGGGGAAGTCGCACGTTGCCGTCCTCGCGCACCTGCACGCGGCCGCTGAGGTCGGATTCCTGATAGACTTTGACTTCGAGGACATCGTTGGCGCGGACTTTGTAATTATCCGGTGTGGAGTTTCCAGTATCCGATGGCACGGATTCGGCCTTGCGGACTTCGTTGCGCGTTTGAGCCTGGCTGCAACCGAGAGCGGCGATCAGCACCAGCGCGAGATGACGGGGGGTGGGGGAGGGCATGTGGGGGGTGGTGGTGGGATTAGAAATCGATACCGACGGAAGCTCCGACCTGATTTGCGTCAAACGACGAGTCTGTCAGGTTGGAATCATTCTGGCGGTGGAGGTAGTAAAGTTCGAACCGGCGGCCCTCGCGGAGTTCATAGAGGAGGGAGGGGCGGATGAAGAAATAATCGTCGCTGCGAGCGTCCGCAGTGGACTTGGTCTTGCTGGTGGCGGCGTAGGAAAGCTGATCGTATCCAACGGCAAGGTTGCCGGTAAAGCGTTTGCCAAGTCGCTGCGAGACCTTGGCGGCGATGCCAGTGCGGGTGAGGTTTTCTCCGGGCGCTCCACCGGAGGCCGTGACCTCTCGGTAGGCCTCGAGGGCGAGCGTGGTGCCTTCACGGATGCGATAATCCAGAGCGAGTGAGAAAATGGGCGTCGTATCGTCGCCGAGGTCCGTCTGACGAAATTCCACGCCGCCTTTGGCGCGGAGTGTGAGTTTCGATCCCAGATCACTGATGACCTGCACGAGGGCTCTTTCAAAAACCTGGTGGCCGAATCCCTCCACATTCAATTTCCCGACCCCCACGCCGAGCGCGGCCTTGGTGCGGGCGGTGACCTGATAGCGCAGGAAAGTTTCATTCACAAATTCGCTGAAGTCGGACAGTTCCCTGGGATCATACTGGGTTGTGGTGTAGAGGAAATTGGATTCGGCCTCCATCTTCGCTCCCCAGCCATAGGTGAGGCGCAGTTTGGCCCCGGCGACATCCCGGTCCACACGATCACCAAGGTCCGGCGTGGCTCCGCTGAGCCGCTGGTAGCTGCCTTCAAGGCCGATGGCGAGGCGTGCGATGGTGTATTGGACCTCGGCTTTGAGGTTTTGATCGATGGTGTTGCCATCCTCGCCCTTGGCGAAATAAATGGCCTGTGGGTTGTAGTTCAGGATGCCGAACGATTCCTCTTTCGCACGGAAATCTCCGCGCTGCAGGGTGAGTTTGGGAGAGGCGACGAAGATGTAATCGGTGAGCGGATTTTTCGAACTGAAGTAAATGTTGTCATCATAAACGGCATCCACATCCAGTGAGAACTGGATCGCCTTGCTGTTGTTCATGACCGGGGGAATCGTTGGCTCGACGGGCGCATTGGCCGTGAGCAGCGGCGTCATGGGTGCGAGTGGCTGGATGGGTTGCTGGCTGCCTTCGGAGGCTGAGGCTGGTCCTTCAGAGCCCATGGGCGGGACTTCGGTTGGGAGTGGAGCATTGTCATCCGCAGGAGTGAACAGGGAGGGCTCCGGCGTGGAATCGGCAGGAGGGCTGATGGGAGGAGGAATGGGGATGGCTGAGGATGGCGCATCGCCTGGTTCAACGATGGGAGTGGCAGGATCGAGGGCGGGGCGCACCGTTTCGTTTTGCGCGAAGCTTTTCAAAGGCAGCAGTGCCATGCCGCAGCACAACATCCCGCTCAATCGTCGTGAGGAAACGAGGCGATTTCCAGCTCGGAAGCGCTGTGGCCTGCAGGGAATGCGGCGGAGAGTGGGTGCGTTCATTGGCATGAAAAAGTGTTCTCGAAATTCCAGTCAAACTACTGGATTTTAACCCTGATGTCTAGGGAATTTATGGTAAATATTCATTATAGCAAATCATTATTGAGAAAATGGGTGATTTGAGAATCGCCATCCTGAGAGCGCAGATATCAGTGCAGGTTAATGAAACGGCCCCCAAAGGAGCCGACCCGGAAAGAATGAGTGCAGGATTATTCTTGCGTTCAATATAAATCAAAGTTAAAATTGATTCCACAATTTCTATAAAAAACAGCCCCGTCCGCCCCCTTAACCGCATGGAAATCATTGGCATCCAGACAGACATCGCCTGGGAGGACCGCGATAGAAATTTCGCAAGAGTGCGTGCAATGCTCGCCGAGGTGCGCGTGGCACCGGGATCCTTGTTGGTGTTGCCGGAAATGTTCGCCGTTGGATTCACGATGGACACCGGCACGGTGGACCGCCGACGTGAGACGGAATTGTTTCTTCAGGATCTGGCCCGGCAGAGTCAGAGCTATGTGATCGGTGGGGTGGCCAGCCAGACCGGAAAGGTGGCTGCGAATGAGGCCATGGTCTTTGCCCCGGAGGGAACGCGCCTGGGGCGCTATCGGAAAATGCATCCCTTTTCGATGGCCGGGGAGGGTGAGGTGTATGCCGCGGGAAATCAGGTGCAGGTGATCACCTGCGGGGATTTGGAGGTGGCGCCCACGATCTGCTATGACTTGAGGTTTCCGGAACTTTACCGCGAAGCCACGACCCTCGGGGCGGAACTGCTGGTGGTGATTGCCAACTGGCCCGTGGCCCGCATCGACCACTGGCAGACGCTGCTCAAGGCCCGGGCGATTGAGAATCAGGCGTATGTCGTGGGGATCAATCGCGTGGGTGAGGATCCGCAGCACACTTATAATGGCAGAAGCATGATCATAGACCCACGTGGTCAGACGCTGGCGGAGGGCGGCAGCGCCCCCATGCTGCTGAGAGCCCGGGCGGAGGCGCGGGTGGTGTCGGATTGGCGGCTCGCGTTTCCGGCGCTGGCGGATCGGCGGGATGTTTGGAGAAAAGGCAGGGCTGGGGAAACGAGGGTTGGCAGGAAGTCGGATCACGAGCCAGGGTGGGAGGACGAGCAGCCCGACCAAGGCGGGTAACAACGCAACGTATGTCAGCGAGTGATTCCATTTCCTCGGCCACCCCTCTGCAGATCAGAGTGGCGGGGACGTTTACCCTTGAGCCACTGGAGGAATTCCTGAGTTTCTGGCTGCCGCCGTTGGGATTGGTCGGGGCCGAAATTTCCCTTGGGGGATACAACCAACTCTTCCAGGAACTCCTCAATCCCGCGCTGCCTGCCATGGGCACGGAACGCGGCGTGAATTTTTTCCTGGTGCGGCTGGAGGATGTGCTGCGCGACAGCGGAGCATCGAAGGAGAGCAGGCTGGATCAGGTCCGTCGCGTGACCCTGGAACTGCTCGCGGCCTTTCAATCCTTTTCTGAGAAAGCCCGGCGTCCGAGTGTGGTGCTGTTGTGTCCCGCCACGCAACAGAGTGAAGCGGACCCCTCCCTGCGACAGTGCCTGCACGTGGCCAATGACGAGTGCCAGCGGACACTGGCGAGCCTGCCGGGCATCAGCGTGATCACTTCCGATCAGGTGAGGAAATGGTATCCGGTCGAGCATCTGCATGATGCCGAAAGCGACCTGCAGGCGCGCATCCCTTATACGATGGAATATTTTGCCGCGCTGGGCGCCTCCCTCATGCGGGCGGCGCGCATGCATTTCCAACCACCCTTCAAGGCGGTGATTGTGGATGCGGACAACACGCTGTGGGACGGGGTGGTGGGGGAGGCGGGGCCGGATGGAATCGCCTTCAGTCCTCCCAGACTGGCCCTGCAGCGGAGATTGAAAGAACTGGCGCGTCGTGGAGTGCTCCTGGCGCTGACGAGCAAAAACGAACCCCGCGACATCCTGCTGGCATTTGATCGCCCCGAGATGATCCTCGGGCGAAAGGATTTTACCGGATGGAAAATTTCATGGAATCTGAAATCTGCGAGCGTCACCCAACTTGCGGCGGAGTGGCAGCTGGATCCGAGTTCCTTTATTTTCATCGATGACAATCCGCTCGAGTGCGCAGAGGTGGCGGCGGTTTTTCCAGGAGTGCTGATGTTCGAGCTTTCGGCCACCGGCAACGCCCTCCAGCGGGCCATTGATCATTTCTGGGCGCTGGACATTCCGCCTGCCACCAATGTAGACAGCAAGCGTGCGATGATGATGCAGCAGCAGGAGCAGCGGCACGCCGCCGCGGCTGCGGCACCGACGTTTCGCGAGTTTATCGACGGTCTGCAATTGGAGATCACCTATCGGCGGCCGGCGGCCCCGGACATTCCGCGCGTGGTTCAACTCATGCAGCGGACGAATCAATTCAATGCCACGGGGGTGATCCGCAACGAGGCGGAAACGACCGAACTGCTGGCGCAGGAGGAATGTGAAATCCTGCTCCAAAGGGCGCGTGACCGTTTTGGAGATTACGGTGAGGTGGGGCTGGTGATCGCCTTCCAGCGCGGCCGCCTGCTCTTTGTGGAAAATTTCCTGCTGTCATGCCGGGCGCTGGGCAAGGGAGTGGAGCACCATCTTCTGGCCAGGCTTGGTGAGCAGGCCGCGCGAAGAAACTGCGTGGGACTGGTCATCCCGCTTCGTCCCACCGAACGAAATCAGCCTGTGGCGGATTTCCTCCATGAGCAGTGCCATGAGGGATTTCGTGATGGGAATTTTCATTTCCCGGTCGCGCGGGCCATGGCGGCAAAATTTGAGCCCGGTGAGGTGCAAATTCACGTGGAGGCCGCGGGCAAGGGGATGGTCAGCATTCCGTCGCGTCCCGACTATGCGTTGATCTCCCGCCAATTTACCAATCCCCATGCGATAGTTCGGGCGCTCGCCTCCGCCAGACGTCAACCCAGACCCGGGCTTGCGAATCCATTTGTCCCCGCCTGCACTCCACTGCAGCACAGCCTGGCGGCGATTTGGAGCGAGGTGCTGCGGATTGAAGGCGTGGGTATCCGGGACCGTTTTACGGACCTGGGAGGCAGCTCGCTGCTGGCCACCCGGATTGTTTCCCTGTTGGCCCAGGAGGCGGGGATCAGGCTTTCACTGACGTCGCTGTTTACGGATCAGACCATCGAGGCGCTCGCGGCCCGTGCCGTCCAGACGGCGCCAACCGGTGATGAGAAGCAAGACCTGTTGCTGCAAAGCGAAACGTCCGAACTCTCGCCGCCCAAACAACGGCTTTGGTTTCTGGATCATCTCATCTCCAATCCCTCCGCCTACAACATTCCTACGCTGCGCAAGCTGCGCGGACCACTTGAAACTGGAGCGCTGGCCAAGGCCTACCAGCATCTGGCGCAACGCCATTCCGTGCTGCGCGCCATCTTCCCATCCCACGAGGGCCGGCCCTCCCAAGCGCTGCTCCCCGATGCCACGTTGCCCTGGCGCGAAGTGAACGTTGGCAGTGAAGCCGAGGCCCAAATTTTGGCATCGGAGGAGGTGGTGCAGCCTTTTGCACTGGCAGAGGGGCCGCTGGTCCGTGCGCTGCTCATGAAGTTGAGTGAAGAGGAGCACTGGCTGGTCGTGACGTTTCATCACATCATTTCGGATGGCTGGTCGGTGCCGATTTTCTATCAGGATCTGGCGCTAGCCTACACTGCGCTGAAAAACCAGCGTCAGCCGTTGTGGCCCACGTTGAAGGCGACCTGCGCCGGTTTCGCAGCATGGACGAACCGCAGGCTGGAGCGCGGTGATTTTGCAGCGGATCTGGCGTTTTGGTTGGAGAAACTGCGCACTGCGCCACGGATTCTTCACCTTCCCGTCGATATTCCGCATCCGCTGGTTCGTGCCTACAATGGGGCGGTGGTTCGAGGCAGCCTGGATTCCAGAATTCGCAGCCGCATTCAGGCACAGGCGCGCCAGTCGCAGACCACACCTTTTGTGGTGATGGTGGCCGCGTTTCAAGCGCTGTTGCACCGGTTGAGCGGGCAGTCGGAATTCCTCATCGCCACGCCGGTGGCCGGACGGACGCATGCCTCTGTGCAGAATGTGATGGGATGTTTCATCAATACGGTGGTGCTCCGTGCGGCCATGGATCGCCGGCAGACTTTCGTGGAAACATTGCGAACGGCTCATGAAACTGTGATGGAGGCGCTCACCCATCAGGAGCTTCCCTTCGAAAATCTGGTCGATGCCATGGGACTGGTTCGCGATCTCAGCCGCACGCCAATGGTGCAGCACATGTTTGTGTTTCAGGATTCCGGCGGGGTTGATTTCAACGTGCCCGGGGTGCGGACATCCATGGCCTCCGTGCATAATGGCGGGGCGAAATTTGACCTTGTGCTGGAAGTCACGCCAGTCGGCGAGGGATACCGGCTGGAACTTGAATACGATTGCGCCATTCTCACTGAGGCGACAGCCCTCCG
Source organism: Akkermansia muciniphila (assembly GCA_943333275.1). Classification (GTDB taxonomy): domain Bacteria; phylum Verrucomicrobiota; class Verrucomicrobiia; order Verrucomicrobiales; family V1-33; genus JAGNEJ01. Next base: position 27,021 of record CALQSQ010000017.1, on the reverse strand, counting down.
TTGGCTGGATCTTTACCAGCATCTGCTGGATTCAGCCTGCGAGAACCCATCCACGCCTCTCAGCGAGTTGGCATGGATGTCTCATGAACAACGCCAGTCTTTGCTGGAGGGATCGAAGCAAGGTGCCGGAAAATTTGCCGGGGAGATTTGTCTGCACCACTGGTTCGAGGGAGTGGCGGCCCGCACTCCGCATGAAGCCGCCCTCAGCTTTGAAGGCGTGAATTACACCTATGCCGAGGTGAATCGCCGCGCCAATCTGCTGGCGCATCATTTGCGTGCTGAGGGTGGCGGGCGCGGAGCGCTGATTGGTTTGTGTCTGGAGCGGAGCGCCGAATTGGTGATCGCCCTGCTGGCGATTTTAAAATCCGGCGCGGCTTACCTGCCGATCGATCTGAGTTATCCAGCCGAGCGGCTCAGTTTCATGCTGGATGATGCGCAGGCACCGATTTTACTGACGCAGCGGCGCCTCGCCCCCAGTCTGCCGGGGCACAGTGCGCGGACGATTTTCGTGGAGGATGAAAGAATTCAGTCGGCCGGGCACGGCGAAAATCCATCGGTGGAAATGACGCCGGACGATCCTGCCTACGTCATTTACACGAGCGGTTCCACGGGACAACCAAAGGGATGTGTGGTGACGCATCGCAATGTCGCTAGGCTCATGCAATCGACCGAATCGCTGTATGGATTTGACAGCACGGATGTGTGGACGCTTTTCCACAGCACTGCCTTTGACTTCAGTGTCTGGGAGATATGGGGCGCGTGGTTCTACGGAGGCAGGCTGGTGGTCGTTCCCTACCTTGTCAGCCGGTCGCCGGAGGAATTTTACAAACTGCTCGTGCGCGAAAAGGTCACGGTGTTGAATCAAACGCCCAGTGCTTTTCGCCAACTCGTCGCTGCTGAAGCGGCCGCAGCCGCGGCGCTGCCGCCGTCGCTGCGCTGCGTGATCTTTGGCGGTGAGGCTCTGGAAATGCAGAGTCTGGTTCCCTGGTTCGAAAAGCACGGGGATCAGCATCCGCAGTTGGTAAACATGTACGGCATCACCGAGACCACGGTGCATGTAACTTACCGGTTGCTCCGTTCCACCGACTTGGATTCGGGAAGCATGATTGGCAGGCCGCTGCCGGGTCTGCAGGTGTTCATTGTCGACGAAGACCTGCAGCCCGTTCCTACGGGCATACCGGGGGAGATGCTGGTGGGCGGGGCCGGATTGGCGCAGGGATATTTGAAACGGCCGGAACTCACGGCCCAGCGATTCATTCCGGATCATCTGACCGGTCGCCCGGAAGCCCGATTGTATCGCACGGGTGACTTGGCGCGGATGAGAACGGAGGGAGACATCGAGTACCTTGGCCGGATTGATCAGCAGGTGAAAATCCGCGGATTCCGCATTGAGTTGGGTGAGATTGAAAGCGTCCTCACCCAGCATCCCCAGATCAGCCAGGCCAGCGTGGTCGCCCGCGAGGACGAACCCGGCGAGAAGCGGTTGGTGGCCTATTATGTGGGGACGGGTGTGCCGCCGGGTGTTGAATTGCTGCGGGCGCATCTCGCCCGCAAACTTCCGGATTACATGATCCCGGCCGCCTTCGTGAAGCTGGAAGCATTTCCCCTCACGACTAATGGCAAGCTCGACCGTGCGGCCCTGCCCCGGCCGGAGCTGGACCGCAGCAGTCTGGCGCGTCCGTTTGCCGAGGCGCAGACTCCGGTGGAGAAACAGCTGGCGGAGGTCTGGTCCAGAGTTTTGAGGCTGGAGCAAATCGGGGTGCACGACAATTTTTTTGAACTCGGGGGCGATTCCATCCTCAGCATCCACATCGTAGCCCAGGCGCGCAAAGCCGGATTACATTTCTCCCCGCGGCAGTTGTTTGAAAATCAATCCATCGCCAAACTTGCCAGGGTTGAAGGCATTGCCAGATCGCAAATGCGACGCCCTGTGGTCAGTCTGGACCGGGTGCCATTGCTGCCGATCCAACGCTGGTTTCTGGAGCAAAATCTTACGGAGAGCCATTATTGGAATCAAACTTTCCTCTGCTACGTCAGTGAGCGCCTGGACTCCGCGGCCCTTGCGCAGGCGGCCCGGGCGGTGGTGCGGCACCACCAGGCACTGCGATTGCGTTGTCATGCCGAGGCTGGTGGGTGGGTGCAGAGCATTGTTGATCTCGAGGTTGTGGAGGTGGTGTCCTGGCATGATTTGAATGGTCTGGAAAACGGCCGACTCAGCGCGCGCATCCTGGAAATCGCGGATGAGACCCAGCGTGGATTGAGCTATGAATTCGGCCCGATGATCCGGCTTGCCTATCTCGACTGGGGCGAGGATCGCCCTGGTCGTCTGCTCATCGCCGTGCACCATCTCGCGGTGGATGGAGTTTCCTGGAGCGTGCTGCTGGAGGATCTGGAGAAAGCGTATCGTGGAGAAATGTTGCCGGAGGTTCCCGTGAGTTTCGCGGAAGCGGCGGCGGTTGCCGCGGATTGGGCGCAGCGCGAGCCCGCAATGACAGAGAAAGCCTGGTGGGCCTCACGCCTGCCGGAAGCGGTGCCTCCGTTGCTTGCACTGGATCGCGAAGACGGACCGAATGAGGAACGTGGGGTGGTGAGCCTGTCGTTCAAACTCAGTGAGGACGAGACCCTGGCCCTGCTGCAAAAGGTTCCCCAGGCGTTTCGCACCCGCATCAATGAAGTCCTGCTGGGTGCCCTGTTTCTCGCCGTGCACCGTCAGCTGGGTCGCCACGACCTGTGGTTGCACCTGGAGGGACATGGGCGCGAGGAGGTTTATGGCGAGGCGGATTTGAGCCGCACCATTGGATGGTTCACCTCCGTCTTCCCCGTGCATTTGCAATGGCCGGAAGCGGATGATCTTCCCAATCTGCTGCGCAGCATCAGGGATCACCTCCGGAGCATACCCCAACAGGGCGCGGGGTTTGGTTTTCTGAAATATGCCGACCCCTCACCGTTGAAGGACCCTGATCTGGATCTTGTTTTCAACTACCTTGGCAGGTTGGACCAGCTTACCGCACATTCCGATCTCTTTAAACTGGCACCGGAAAGCGTCGGCCCCTGGCATAGTCCGCTGGCGGCCCGCAAGCATTTGCATGAGATCGATTGTTTCGTGCTGCAGGAACAATTTACCTTCATCTGGAAATTCAGTGCTCATCATCACGATGCGTCCCGGATGCAGTCGTTGGTCACCGGGGCGGAGGAGGCGCTGCGGGAAATCATGGCCCGGGCGGCCCTGGGAACAGCCCTGGAAAAGGAGCCGGGAGATTTCCCGCTGGTCGAACTCTCGGCTGAGGAATTGCAAACGGTGATTGCCGGGACGGGCAAGATTGCGGACATCTGGCCGCTCTCGCCCATTCAGGAATTGTTCTACGGAGCCTCCGCGGCCAAGGTGAATGCAGGGTTTGATCAGTGGCACAGCCGCCTGCGGGGGAGTCTGGATGTAAAAAGTTTTCAAGCAGCGTGGGAGGAAGTCGTGCGGCGTCATGACATCCTGCGGACCTGTTTCCTGAGTTCCGGTCTGAACCATCCGGTGCAGGTGGTGCAGGAGGGAGGCATGTCCGCGTGGCAGATTGAAGACTGGACGGGGGAAGCCAATTTGGAGCACCGATGGCAGGAATTTCTGAAGGCGGATGCCTCCCGCGCCAATGATCTCAGCCGCGGGCCACTGATGCGGTTCACGTTGGTGAAATTTTCCGAAAGCTACTGGAGATTTCTGTGGAGCGTGCCGGAAATCCTGATGGATGGCTGGTCGTGGCCGATTGTGTTCGGTGAGGTGGCCGCACTCATGGTGCCCGGAAACGTGCTGCCGCCGCCGCATTCGTTCCGGGAATACCTGGCCTGGATGCAGCGGAGGAATCGCGCCGATGAGGAAACATTCTGGCGCGCGGAACTGCACGGCCTCACTGCCGCAACGCCCGTGCCGGTGCAGCGGAAAGTTTCCCAGGGAGTGGGGCGGCGATTCACCCAGACCCGGACGATCTTGGATATGGAATTGGTGGACCGGCTGACGCGGTATTGCCGGCGTAATCATGTCACTGCGGCGGCTGTCCTGCATGCAGCGTGGGCGCTGCTGCTGGCCCGCGGAGCGAATGCGGACGAGGTGGTCTTTGGCACTGCCAGCAATGGACGTCCGGTGGAACTGCCGGGTGTGGAGCACATGGTTGGACCTTTCATCAACAACCTTCCCGTCCGGCTGGGCATTCGCGTGGGGCAGCCGGCCACGGATTTTGTCAGGGACGTGCAGTCGAAACTCATGGTCATGGCGACGCATCAATTCCCCAGCATCGCCCAGCTTCAGGATTGGAGTGCGGTGCCATGGAACCAGAGGCTCTTTGAAAGTCTGGTGGTATTCCAGAACTATGCGCGGGAGGAATCGGCCCTGCAATTTGGCGGGGCGGTGCTGGAGGATTTCGTGGGGCCCTTTCACACGAACTATGCGCTCGCGCTGCTCATCACGCCGGGCATCACTTTCCAGGTCGATCTGGCGCATCAGGAAAATGCCTGCGATCAGGCTCACGCACAATTGATCCTGCAGGACTGGGTGCAGATCATCAATCAGATGACCACCTCGTCCCCACCCGCACTGGGATCCCTGCTGGCAGTCTGCCGACTGGCTTCGGGCAGTTCACCGCAGGGAGTGATGGTGGAGCGCGCCGGGTCGCCGGTGCTGCCGCGCAGTGGCATGGAGAAGCGGATCGCCAGTGTCTGGGAGCGGGCCTTTGGCATGCAGGACATTTCCATTCATGACAATTTCTTTGACCTCGGAGGCCATTCGCTTCTGATGCTGAAAGTGCACCAGCATCTGTGTGAAATGCTGGGGCTGAAACTGTCACTGGTGCAGGTCTTTCAATTTCCGACGATCGCGGCCCTCGCGAAATCGCTGGATCCTGTCGGGCACTCCACCGCGGCCAAGGGCGCGAATCTGGCCCAGACGCTGGCCGCGCAGGCGCGTCAGCGTGCCAGCCTGGCCAGAGCCGCCCGGGCGCGAGATCATGGACAAAATCCTCCAATGGTCTAATTTTCCAAAATGAATGACCCTAATCCAGCCCCCCTTGAAGGTATTGCCATTGTTGGAATGGCGGGGAAATTTCCCGGTGCCAACGACCTGGCGGCGTTTTGGGACAATCTTGTGCAGGAGCGGGAGACGATCACGACATTTACCAAGGCTGACCTGCCCGGGGAGGAGGCGAGTGCCGATCCTGATTACGTGGCACGCCGCGGGGTGCTGGAGAAGCCTGAGTGGTTCGATGCTACCTTCTTTGGAATGAAGCCCCGCGAGGCCGAGGCCACGGATCCGCAGCAGAGGCTGTTTCTGGAGGTTTGCTGGCAGGCTTTGGAGGATGCGGCCATCGATCCCTCCCGTGCCCCGGGACCGATCGGCGTTTATGCCGGCATGTCCAACAACAGCTATTTCCAAAGTCAGGTACAGTTCAACGCTGAGCTTCGTGAACAAGTCGGAGCCGAGCAGATCATGATTGGAAATGAGAAGGATTACCTGGCCACCCGCGTTGCCTACAAACTGAACCTGCGCGGTCCCGCCCTGAACATTTACACCGCGTGTTCGACATCTCTGGTGGCCGTCTGCCAGGCGGTGGTGGGACTGCAGAGCTATCAGTGTGACGCGGCAATCGCCGGTGGCGTGAGTGTCAAATTTCCCCAGGAGCGCGGCTATATTTACGAGGAGGGTGGAATTTTCTCGCCTGACGGAAGCTGCCGGGCCTTTGATGAAAAGGCGCAAGGCACGGTTTTTGGCAATGGCGCGGCCGCGGTGATTCTCAAGCGCGTGGAGGATGCCGTGCGCGATGGGGACCGCATCTATGCCGTCATCAAGGGAGCGGCGATCAACAACGATGGCGCAGAAAAAGTCAGCTTCACTGCTCCGAGTGTGAGTGGTCATGCGGAAGTCATCAGTCTGGCGCAGGCGCTGGGAGGGATTGATCCGGAGTCCATAACCTACGTGGAGGCTCATGGCACTGGGACGCCGATCGGCGATCCCATCGAGATTGCCGGCCTGACCGAGGCATTTCGATCCGGTGGCGACCGGCGTTTTCAGAAATGCGCGATTGGCAGTTGCAAGACCAACATCGGACACCTCGATGCGGCGGCCGGCGTGGCCGGGCTGATCAAGACGGCGTTGTCGCTGCATCACCGAACCCTTCCCGCCAGCCTGCATTTTCAGCAACCCAATCCCACCCTGGGTCTGGATAAGAGCCCCTTTTACGTCAACGACCGGACGAAGCCATGGTCCAGTCTCGGTCAGCCGCTGCGCGCAGGGGTGAGTTCGTTTGGTATCGGAGGCACGAATGCGCACGTAGTCCTGGAGGAGGCTCCATCGCTGCCCGCGCGGCCTCGGGAAAAGGGCGGGAAAACCCAGCTCCTGGTGCTGTCTGCCAAGTCTGAAACGGCCCTGGAGGAGATGCGCCAGCAGCTGGTGCAGAATCTCGAACAATCATCCGAAGTGAATCTGGCAGATGTGGCGGCCACCCTGCAGCTGGGGCGGCAGGCCTTCAATCATCGTCTGATGCTTGGCGCGGAGAGTGTCTCCGGGGCGGCGGCGCAATTGCGCGGGGCGGTGGGTCAGGATTATTTCAAGCAAGCCACTTCCCTGACCCAGGTGCCGGTGACCTTTCTATTTCCAGGGCAGGGATCGCAGCACATTCGCATGGGGGCCGCATTGTATGCCTCCGAACTTGTCTACCGAGAGTGCATCGATGCATGCGCTGAAGGTCTGAAGTCAGACTTGGATCTGGACATCAGGACCCTGCTCTTTCCAGAGCCGGAGTTCGAAACACAAGCGCAAAATCTGCTGGAGGAAACCCGCTACACCCAGCCGGCGTTGTTCATCACCGAGTATGCGCTGGCACGTCTGCTGATGAGTTGGGACGTGACTCCCGGGCTCATGCTCGGACACAGCATCGGTGAATACGTGGCAGCCTGCCTGGCCGGCGTAATGACGCTGGAGGAGGCTCTGAGGCTGGTGGCGGCGCGTGGACGACTTTTGTTTGAATGCGCTCCCGGCGTCATGCTGGGCGTGCGCAGCAATGAATCCACCCTGCGCCCGATGCTGCGGGAGGGCGTGGATTTTGCTGCCATGAACAGCCCCAACCTTGTCGTGCTCTCCGGATCGGAGGAGGACATCGAAGCCATGGAGGTGGAACTAAAGGCGGGGGAGATCCAATCGCGACGGCTGCTGACCAGCCATGCCTTTCACTCGCGCCTGATGGAGCCGGCCATGGAGAAATTCCGTCAAGTCTGCGCGGGAATCCGGTTCCAGGCACCGACGATTCCCTACGTTTCCAATCTGACCGGGCGTCTGATTACAGACCGGGAAGCGGTGTCCATTGATTATTATGTCCAGCACATCCGGCAGCCGGTTCGGTTTGCCGAGGGAGTGGATTCCGTGCTCATGGAGGGGCCCTGCGCCCTGCTGGAGGTTGGGCCTGGGATGGCTCTGACGACGATGGCCAAACAGCATCCCAATGCTGCCGCCGCGACCATGATCGTAAACTGTCTGCCTTCGTCCAAGGAGCATGGCAGCGGGGAGGAAGCCTCCCTGATGCAGGCGCTTGGGCGGCTGTGGCTTGGAGGGGTGGCGATTGAGTGGTCGCGTCTGCACGAAGGCACCCGGAGGAAACGGGTGGGCCTGCCGGGCTATGCCTTTCAACGCCAGCCCTTCGTGGCCGCGCGCTCGATTCCGGAAGGTTCCGTGCGTGTGGGTGAGAGCGCGCTCATGCTCGCGCCCGGGCCGGTGAGGATCGCTGCTGCCGGGCATGGTGAAGCAGAGCTGGTGCCTGAGGCAACGGGCGGCACTGAGATTTCAAGGCGTGAGCATCTACTTGAGGTGCTGCGGGGCCAGTTGCACAAGGCCAGTGGCATTGACATCAGTTCGGCTCCCGCCGCCGCTTCCTTTTTTGATCTTGGTTTCGATTCGCTTTTTCTGACGCAGGCCAGCTTGTTCTTAAAAAAGCATTTCAGCCTGAAGATCACTTTCCGCCAGTTGGCCGAGGAACTGAATAGCCTGGACGCTCTGGCGGCGTATTTGGATGCGAAATTGCCGGCGGGGACCTTTGGGCCCAAGCCTACCGGCGTGCCGACGGGGCTGGCGCCGGCTGCGGTGCCGGGTTCGGTGGCGGAACGGCTGGCTTTGATTGAACGAACGATTGCCGAACTCAGATCCGGGGTGGTGGAAACCCAGCGGCGGTATCGTGTGAAAGCGGTGTCGCAGAAGGTGAATGCGGATCGAAAGATTCCGTTCGGTCCCTTCCGTCCGTTGCAAACAGCGAAGGATGGCACCCTCACCAGCGTCCAGCGCGCGCACTTGGAGAATCTCGTCGCGGCGTACGTGAAAAAAACCCGGAAGTCCAAGGAGTTCACCGCCAGGCACCGTCATCATTTTGCCGATCCGCGGGCGGTGGCGGGATTTAATCATCTTTGGAAGGAAGCGGTTTATCCGTTGGTCGTGGATCGCTCCGAGGGTGGTCGGATCTGGGATGTGGATGGCAATGAGTTCATTGATATCACCCAGGGATTCGGCGTTGGTTTTCTGGGGCATCGTCCGTCGTTTGTGGTGGAGGCTGTGCAGGCGCAGTTGGAGCGGGGCATGGAAATCGGACCCACGTCGCCGCTGGTTGGTGAGGTGGCGGAGTTGTTCCTGGAATTTACGGGATTGGATCGCGTCAGTTTTTGTGATACCGGAAGCGAAGCGGTCATGGCGGCTATCCGGATGGCGCGGACCGTCTCCGGAAGGGACAAGCTGGTGATGTTTGCGGGGGCTTATCATGGCATCATGGACGAAGTGTTGGTGCGGCCGATGCTGGAGGGCGACCAACTGCATACGATTCCGATTGCACCCGGCATACCCGAGGCTGTGGGTGAAAACATTCTGGTGCTGGATTATGACAATCCGGAGTCGCTCGAAATCATCCGAACGCATGCATCGGAAATCGCCGGGGTGCTGGTGGAAACGGTGCAGAGCCGGCGTCCGGAGTTGCAACCAGCCCAGTTCCTGCACGATCTGCGGCGAATTACGCAGGAGGGCGGGATCGCGCTGATCCTCGATGAAGTCGTCAATGGATTCCGGATTCACCCGCGGGGCGCGGCGGGATGGTTTGGCATAGAGGCGGACATTGCGACCTATGGGAAAATCATCGGCGGTGGACTGCCCATTGGGGTGGTGGCTGGAAAGCGCAAATACATGGATGCGCTGGATGGGGGAAACTGGCGGTATGGCGACGATTCAGGGCCCGAAGTTGGCGTGACCTTTTTTGCCGGGACTTTTGTCCGGCATCCGCTGGCGCTGGCGGCGGCGAGGGCCGTGCTGCTGCATCTGAAGGCCGAAGGGCCGTCCCTGCAGGAAAAGATGAATGCACGCACGGCAAAGTTTGTGGCTATGCTCAATGCGCATTGTGATGAGGTGGGCGTGCCCATTCGACTGACCCACTTCAGCAGTTACTTTTATGTGAATTTCGCTCCGCAGTTGAAATATACCGAACTGCTTTTCCTGCACCTGAGGCTGCGCGGCGTTCACGTGTGGGCCGGCCGGAGCAGTTTCCTCTGCACGCAGCATACGAACGAGGACATGGAGGGGATTTTTGATGCATGGAGGGAATCGATTCGGGACATGCAGGACGGAGGATTTCTTCCGGTCAAGGAAGATCTGGAAAAGCGCCGCGCCGCGCCTGCGGCAGCGCTGGAGGTCGTCGCGTCTCTGATGCCGGGGTTCGCCCCGCTGACCGGTGCGCAGCAGGAACTGCTGCTGATGGCATCGATGAGTGAAGAGGCGTCATCGGCGTGCCACGAATCCATTTCGATCGAAATCCAGGGTCCGCTGCAAGTGGAGTGCATGCATGCCTCCCTGGGGCTGCTGGTGGAGCGTCACACCGCGTTGCGCGCGGGTTTTGCGGAAGGCGGGGAGGGGATGTCCATTGCCGCCCAGGTGCGCCTGCCCATGCCGTTGTTGGATTTGGCGGAGGTATCTCCCGTCGAGCAGCAACTGCGGCTTGAGGAGATGAAGCGCACCCATTTTCTCACGCCCTTTTCGCTGTCCCATCCACCGCTGCTGCGGGCGGCCCTCGTGGTTTTGTCCGCCAATGAGCATGTCCTGCTGCTCACCGCGCATCACCTGGCATGCGACGGTTGGTCGTTTGGAGTGCTCTGCGCCGAGCTTCCCTTGGCTTACGCAGCGGCGCAGGGTGGCGGAGGATTCCCAGGGGAGCCAGCTCCGCGGTTTGATGCCTATGCCGCCGAACAACGCATGCTGCGGGCCGCCGGAGAGTTTGCCGAATCCAAATCCTATTGGCTCAATCAATTGTCCAATCCACCGGGCCCGCTGCTGCTGCCGGTTGATTTTCCGAGGGCGGAAATCAGCTACGACACCCTGACCGGGAGGCTGGATTTGCCGCGCGCACTGGCGCAGGAAGTCGGGCAGTTTTGCCGCGATAAAAAACTGACACTTTTCAATCTGCTGCTGGGAACCTGGCAGATTCTCTTGCACCGGCTGAGCGGGCAGTCGGATTTTCTGGTGGGCGTTCCATTTGCAGGCCAGTCTGCCGCAGGGCAACCCGGGTTGGTGGGACATTGCGTACAGTTTCTGCCCCTGCGTTCGCAGTTGGAGCCAACGATGACGGTCAAATATTTCCTGGCGATGCTGCGCGATCAGATGATGGAGGCGCTGGATCATCAGAATTTCACGCTGGGCGAAATCCTCGATGAGTTCAGCGGCATGACCGCCGGAGTGAGGCAGGGGTTCGTGCCTGCTGTGTTTAGTCTCGAGGGGATGGCTTCACGGGGAACTGCCAGTGGGGTCAGTTTTCACCCTGTGCCCAATAACAAGCTTCGGTCGAATTTCCAACTCTCGCTCTATGCCTATCATGGCGACGATGAGTTGCAGTTGTTTTGTGTGGGAAGGAAAAGTCTCTTCAGGGAGGAGACCATCCAGCGGTGGCTGGATCATTATCGTGAGTTGCTGGAGTCGGTTATTCGCATGCCCGGTGTGCAACTTGCCAGGCTGCCGATCCTCACCTCCTCGCAACGCCATGAAATCCTGCATGGCTTTAACAGCCCGGGGCGGAACTTTGGGGGTGATGTATGCCTGCACGCATGGTTTGAACAGATGGTGCAGAAGCAACCACAGGCCCCGGCCCTTACCTGCAATGGGATCACGCTGACCTATGAAGAGTTGAACAAGCGCGCCAATCAAGTGGCCCATGCCCTCTTGCGGGACGGCGTGCGTCCGGGGATGCTGGTGGCGGTGCTGACGGACCGGGACCTGACCCTGGTGCCGGCCCTCATTGGCATTCTTAAGGCGGGGGCGGGTTACCTGCCGATGGATCCAAGTTACCCTGATGAGCGCCTCACTTTCATGCTGCAGGATGCCGGGGTGCGGGTGCTCCTGACCCAGCAGGGCCTGTCGGAGCGCCTGCCGCAGCCGGGCTGCAAGAAACTCTTCCTCGATGATGCTGCGGAGTTTATCAATCTTTCGCAAAACGACCCCCAAACGCTCGTCAATCCGGATGATACGGCGTATGTCATCTACACCAGTGGATCGACAGGAAATCCCAAGGGTTGCATCGTGACGCATCGCAATGTGGCGCGATTGATGCAGGGAACGGAGGAGTGGTTCCAATTCAGCAGCAAGGATGTCTGGACGCTGTTCCATTCGGCGGCGTTTGATTTCAGTGTCTGGGAAATGTGGGGTGCCCTGTTGTATGGAGGGAGGCTGGTGGTGGTGCCCTATGTGCTCAGCCGTTCGCCGGACGAGTTTTACCGGTTTCTATCCGCGGAGGGGGTGACCGTGCTGAATCAGACGCCCAGTGCCTTCCGGCAATTGATGGCGGTGGAGGATCTGCCCGGGGATAAACCCGCGCTGGCCTTGCGCTATGTCATCTTTGGCGGTGAGACTTTGGAAATGCCCTCGCTCCAACCCTGGTTTGCAAACCATGGGGATGATTCGCCCCAGTTGGTCAACATGTTTGGAATCACGGAGACAACGGTGCATGTCACTTACCGCGCCCTCGGCCGTAATGATGTTCGCGGTGGCAGTGTGATTGGCGTGCCCATTCCTGATTTGCAGATTTATGTGCTTGATGAACATCGCGAGCCCGTGCCCATGGGAGTGGTTGGTGAGATGTATGTCGGAGGCGCGGGATTGGCGCGTGGGTATTTTAACCGCCCGGAACTCACCGCGGAAAGATTCGTGGTCGACACACTCTCCGGCCGCCCGGGGGCCCGTTTGTATCGCACAGGCGACATGGCGAGGATCCTTCCGGGGCGCGATCTCGAATATCTGGGCAGACTGGATGCCCAGGTGAAGGTGCGGGGATTTCGTATCGAGCTGGGGGAAATTGAATCGGTTCTGAATGCTCATCCGGACGTGCGGCAGGCGGCGGTCATGGCCCGCGAGGATGCCGAGGGAGAGAAATATCTCGTGGGATATGTGGTGTGTGGATTGGAGCGGCCGACGGTTGATAGTTTGCGAAATTTCCTCAGACACAAACTGCCTGATTACATGATTCCCGCCAGCATTGTCTTCCTGGAGGAACTCCCGCTCACGCCGAATGGCAAACTGGACCGCCGGGCCCTGCCTGAACCGGAGCGCGAGCAGGCGGCTTTGCGCGAGACGCCGTACGTGGCTCCTCGCAACCACGTTGAGGAAAGGCTCGCGTTGATATGGCAGGAAATTTTGCGACTGCCGCGGGTCGGGGCGGAGGATAATTTTTTCGAAATCGGAGGGACGTCGCTGCATGGCCTGCGGTTGTTCATGCGCATTCGTGAGGAGTTCAGAGTCTCCCTGCCGCTGGGAACCCTGTTCCAATCCCCGACCCTGGCGCGGCTGGCGGTGCATATCGAAACGAGTGTCAATGGAGCCCGGGGGAAGGGATCGCCCCTGACGTGCATACAGGAGGGAGGAACCGAAGTGCCATTCTTCGGCGTTCACGGAGGCGATGGCGGTGCGTTGTTTTACAAAGGACTTCTGCCGGGACTGGGAAGGGAACGCCCGTTCTTCACACTGGAATCACCCGCCCTGGTGGATGAGACCATCCCCATCGAGATACGGCCGATCGCGCATGTGGCTTCGGAATATCTGGCTCTGGTGCGCGCGGCCCAGCGGCGCGGGCCCTACGTGCTGGGGGGATACAGTTATGGGGGGCTCGTGGCCTACGAGATGGCGCAGCAATTGCTGGCGGCGGGGGAGGAGGTCTCCATGGTGGTACTTTTTGACACGGAAAATCCGAATGTGCCAGCTCGCGAATACTCACTGGGCGAACGCATCGCGGTCAGCTGGAAAAACAGTCAGTCCGACAATGTGGCGGGTAAATTATTGCAACTTGGCGGCCGGTTCAGTTCCGGACTCCTGCAACGTCTGCGCACGGAGAATGAGATCGCCTCGGCGCGGCGGCTGATGAAGCAGGGGGTCAAGGCGGAGGACGAACGCCTGCGCTATGTGCAGATCCGCGAGTGCAATCTCGCATCGCTCGAAAATTACCAGGCCAAGCCTCTCCGCACCACTTTGGTGCTGCTGCGCAGTGAGGAGGTGAGCGATAAGTTCGCCCTCAGTGAGGACTACGGCTGGACTTCACTGGTGGATAAACTCGTGATCGAGCGTGTTCCGGGAAATCACTTGGAAATTTTTGACGAACCGAATGTCACAATCATGGCGGATCATTTGCGAAATCGGCTGGACGAGATTGCTGCAAAATCCACGGTTCCCAAGGGTTGAGGCCCCATGATGATTGCGCCCTCCAGAATCATTGGCTGCCGTCCTGCTCTGAGAAAGGGAAGTTGCAAGGCTGCTCTGGCATCCTGTCTGATGGGACTGTTGATGTTGATCACAAGCTCCAGAGCCATCATCATTTTCCGTGATCCTGGGCGTCAGTTGGAGCCACCTGCGGATGCGGAAATGAAGCGGTGCTGGGATCTGCATGGAGCCTGGCAGGGTGCCACGGGCGTGATCGCGGCGAGGGATTGGTTCATCACATCGGCGCAAATGGGCGGTCGGGTTGGGGGATTTTTTGACTGGGGAGGAAGGGCCTATCGCACCACTGAGGTCAAGACAGTGCCGAACTCCGACTTGCTACTTTATCGCATCGATGGAAGCTTTCCCGACTGGGTGGAATTTTGGGATGATTCCTGCGGTAGTGAGGCCGAGCGGGACGCGTTGCTAATTGGTCGCGGCTGTGCGCGGGGGGCGCCAGTGCAACTGGGGGCAAAGCCCAGTCCAGGCTGGCTTTGGGGAGATTCTGATGGGCGGCTGAGTTGGGGGAAAAATGTAATTTCTCATGTTTTCGATGCCGGTGAAAGACGTGGAGGTCTGCTGGTTTGGACCTGGGACAACGAGGGTAATGATCTCGAAGGAACGCTTGCGGTGGGGGACTGCGGAGGTGGTTTATTTCTCAAGGATGATCAGGGTTACTGGCGACTTGCGGGCATTCATTTCAATGTCGATCCTTCAGTGGATGGGTCAGAGGTCCAATATGGTCTCACCGAAAACAGCGACCCCTTCTGGGCCGCCATTCATGATGGCAGAAACTTATGGAAAGGCTCCCTGGGACAATCGCTGAGACCCGTGGAGGTGCTGGCGGACAAGCCGGCACCCATGTGGGCCGGCGCCACCCGGATTGCTCCTCACGCCGCCTTTATAAAATCCGTTTTTGCCCACAGCCTTCCAGTCGAAGCGGTGGGGAGTTCCATGGGCCGCAGCCAGCGCTTCATGGTTGGAGTGGTCCTGGCAGGGCTCGCATTGTTGACGGGCGGGGGATGGTGGATGAGCACCAAACTCAGGAGATCCTAGGGCCTTGCTTCGTTCCAGGGTCCGTTTATTTGGGTTGCCATCAGGGTGATTTCATGTTATGGAAATTATAATGAAGCCGCCTTCCCCCACGCGCTTTGGCTATGCAATTTTCCTCGGCTGCCTGACCAACGCCACCTTCCTCAGTCTGATTTCTGCCAATCCGGAGGCGGTGGGCTTTGTCTTTTCCACCGATACAAGAATCGGGGCTCAGGCCGGGTATTTTCGACACTACGTTCCTTCGGAAAATTATGCGGCCAACATTGCATTCACCGGAGACGTCGACGCCTCCAATCCCGGAACGGTCTCCGTCACCCATCTCAATGACTGCCAGAGGCGCATCAACTATTACCGGGTGCAAGCCGGCCTGCCTGGGGACATCATCTTCACCGCGACGAAGAATGCCAAGTCGCAATGGTCGGCATTGATCATGTCGAATGAGGGGAATCTTTCCCACCAACCGGCCATCGATTTTCCCGGTAATGCCAGCGTGATGGCGGACAAGGCGGCCCATGGCGGAAATGGCTGGGGAAACCAAGCCGCGGGCGTGGGCAATCTTTCCATTGGCACGTACGGTCCCGGCGCTGTCAGTTCCTTCATGGTTGATGGTGGATTTGGAAATGAGGCGGCGGGGCATCGGCGGTGGCTGTTGAATCCGGCGGCCAGCGAGATGGGGATGGGGAGTATTCCCTCTCAAGGCAGTTAT
Source organism: Akkermansia muciniphila (assembly GCA_943333275.1). GTDB lineage: Bacteria > Verrucomicrobiota > Verrucomicrobiia > Verrucomicrobiales > V1-33 > JAGNEJ01. Next base: position 11,536 of record CALQSQ010000017.1, on the reverse strand, counting down.
TGGGAAAGTTCGAGCATCTGGGTCATCGGCGATTTCAAGCCGCCATCTGCAGCCACCACCAAAATAGTGCCCTGGCCCAACGCTGGCTATATCCCCTATTCCCAGGTTCCCAATCCGGTGAACACTGTGAATGAAGACGGGTTGATGCGCTGGTCCTGTGCCTACACGAAGGGAAACTTCTCCGCCGCGACCGTCGCCATGACCCGCACCACGGGTGCCGGGGCACCCGCTGCAGTGGCTGTGACCAAGGAGCCTTACAGTTCCGGGGTGGGCGACAATTCCATAGTCTGGAAGATCAACAACGGAGGTTCCCTGGTGGTTCCCACGCCAACGCAGGATATTTCCTACAACATTGTCGTCGCTGGAATCTCGCTGACTAGCGGATCACCACCGATCGGTTTCGTGGCCAGCGGGAGCACCTATCAGTATACTTACACCGTCACCACGTTTGACGAAAGTTCGCTGACGACCCCCATGACGGTGACGGGTCCAGCCAATCCCCTGGTGGGAATAACGAGTGCCTACGTCCTGAATCAACTGCCGGAGTCCAGCGGAGTGCGCGTGCGTGTAGGTTCGTTGAGTTCCTCTTCCTGGACGGAGGGAGCGGAGGATCCCGCGCCCAGCACCATCATTGACGGACCCACGGCTTACACGTTACGTCAGGGATCGCCAGGCCCGGTGGCTGCCGGTTCCAAGGCATTTCATCTGGCCATCCCATCGCTGGATGCCCCCTTGCAATCCTTCACCATTGCCCGCGACTTCATTCCCTCCGCATCCTCGCGTCTGCAGTTTAAGAATCGCTTCCGGTTTCTTACCACCGCGACATCCCTGAACGTCGAAGCCAGCACCAATGGCGGAACCCAGTGGAAGAGGATCTGGAGTCGGAATGGTTTCACGGACAGTGGAAGTTCCTCCTCCTGGGAAACCAGCTTTCAAACGGTGGACAGCGCCACTGCCCTCGATGCCTATGCTGGGAAAATTGTCCGATTGCGATTCACCCTGAGTGTTCCCTCCACCGGGCCTGCTTTCGAGGACGTTTCCACCAATAGCGGAGCCTACATCGATGCCATTACTGTCACCAACGCCCAGGATTTCAACACCATCAGCACCACGGAACTGGCCCCCTCCGCCACCACCTATCAATTCACGCCCCCGGTTGCGGGGACTTACTCGCTTGTCTCACAAATGGAACTTGGTGACACCCAGTGGTTTGCTTACGGTCCTTTGACGACTGTGACTGCGGTGGCCCCGGCAGCGATCCAAACCTGGCGCAATGCTCATTTTGGCTCGGCTCTCAACAGCGGAATATCTTCGGACACCGTGGATGCAGATCTTGACGGTCTGCCAAACCTTGTCGAATTCGCCTTCGGGCTCAATCCGGCCTCCGCGCAGGCGACCTCAGCAAATCTTCCTACCGTCACACGGTCCGGCAGCAATCTGATCTTCTCCTTCAAACCGGATGCCTCCGCCACCGGCCTGACTTACACCGTGCAGATGTCCCCAACGATGCAGGCCGGATCCTGGACACCGGTGCCCCATTCCATTGCGCCCGGAACAGGAGTGTACTCGGCCTCAGTCCCCATCAGCGGACCCAGGCTGATGCTGCGGCTGCAGGTCTCGAATCCGACCGGTCTATAGTGATGCGAATCGCGGATTTGATTCTGATTATTGGTAAATGAACGGTATTTATCTATTTGAAATTATTAAAATTATAGGATACTGTGCGACCCGTGATCGTCTGCGGATTTTTAATATGGATAGTATTCCAGCTTTTTCCCCAACCGTCTTTTCTATCTTCGTTTCCTGGGTGCTTTCCAGCCAGAGTTCGGCCACCACCCTTTATGATTTTGGAGATCCCTCCGGCGAGGAACAGGCCAACATCGAAATGATCAACCGGGCCCGGGCGAATCCTCCAGCCGAAGGCGTGCGCCTGGCCAATGAAACGGACGTCGCGACGGTGGATTCCTACGGTTATTTCGGAACGGATCTGAACCTGATGAAATCGGAACTCAATGCGATTGCAGCGAGTGCCCCCCTGGCCCCCAATCAGCTGCTCACCCAGTCGGCCAGAAATCACAGCCAGTGGATGCTGACCAATGCCGTGCAGCAGCATGATGAAAATCCCGGGGTTGCGGGCGGGGACTTTTTTGAGCGGATTCAGGCCGCCGGTTTTAATTATACGCAGGTGGCGGAAAACATTTTTTCCTATGTCGAGAGTGTGCCGCATGCGCATGCCTCGTTTGAAGTGGATTGGGGGTGGGATGCCGGCGGCATGCAAGATGGCCGTGGCCACCGGGTCAATTTGCATAATCCAAACTACCGGGAAATCGGCGCCGGATTTTTGCATGGAACGAATGGCGATGTGGGACCGCGATTGGTAACCCAGGAATTGGGATTGCGTGCGGAATCGCCGGTCTTTGTGACAGGGGTGGCTTATTACGACATCAACGGGAATAATTTTTACGATGAGGGTGAGGGATTGCCCGGCCTGACCGTAACAGGGAGCCATTCCACTTATCATTGTTTTACGGCTGAAGGTGGAGGATGGGTGTTGCCGTTGTCCCGGCCCGCAGGTTCGCAGACTGTCAACTGGCAATGCGCCGATCTGAATGTGACTTCGAACTTCACAGTCGCCGCTTCGCTGGCCAATGTGAAAGTGGATTTGAAACTGGCTTACGCCGCACCCCAGTTCACCGGAGGCAGCAAGGCCACCGCCGGCGTGCCATTTCAAATGCCCTTCACCGGCGTGCCGGCCGTGACCTCATATTTGACCGAGTGGTGGTCGGCGGCAGCGGCGGCAGCGGAAAACGCGGAAAACACCAACCGCATCGTGGCCGCCATTTCACCGGGTTATAACCTGCTGAGCTCGACAGTGAAGAAACAGGGGGCATACTCGTTCCATATGGCACACCCGATTCCGGAGGATCAGATTGTCGAGCTCAATCAGAATTATTTCGGCACGGCCAGCTCGATGTTGAATTTTCAAAGCCGTCTGCGGCAGGCCACCTCGGATCAAAGTGCCCGTGTGGAGATTCTCCTCCACGGAGGGGAAATCTGGCAGACGCTCTGGTCGCAGGGCGGCACTAATGGAACAGGCGAGACCGCCTTTAACGCCCGTTCGGTAAATCTCGCATTCCTCGATGGGAAAATTTTCCGCATCAGATTCCGCTACGCCATTGCCTCGGGCACCTACTACCCCAACACCAGTGATTCCAACGGGTGGTTCGTAGATGCCATCACATTGCCAAATGTTTTTGCCATTGATAACTATCAAACGATCTCCACGGACACCACCAGCGTCACCATTCCCGCCAACAGTTACCCTTCCTTTGTGGTGAAGCTCAGTCCTTTTGTCGGAGCGCATTTCCTGCCGGGTCCCACAAAGATGATCACAGTCGCCGCTGCCACCGGCTTCACCGCCTGGGCGTTGGCTCGTGAAAACTCCTCGGGATTGCCTGTTGGAAGCATTGCAGCCCAGCCATCACTTGACTATGACAGTGACGGGGCCTCGAACCTTCTGGAGTATGCCTATGGTCTTAATCCTTCGAGTGCGTTGGATGGTTCCCTGGTTTTGCCCAAAATTTTGAGCGACGGGTTGAATTTCATTCTCGAATACAAGGCTGATACGTCCAAATCCGATTTGAATTTCCGGCCGGAGACAAAGGCCGGTAACAGTTCCAATTGGGTGGCTCCCGGCGACCTTGCGGGATTCACTGACACCCTCGTTGCGTCCAACGGAACGGTGCAAACACGCCGCGCCTCCTTGCCAATGGGGTCTTTCCAAAGGGCGTTTTTCCGGCTCGCAGTTGAATTAAAATAAGGTAGGATGACGGGTGTTGCCTGCTGCCATGACGCCCGAATCCATTTCCTTCCTCTCCAGTTCAAGACCTTCCCGCCACCAAAGCCTGAAAGTATGGACGCAGATGACAGTCCTCGCCGCGCTGACGTTGCTGGCCTCAGCTGCCACCTATTTTTTCCATCCGCATGCCCCGGCCTTGTATCTGCAAAGTGAGCCTGTCAACGATGGTGAAATCTCTGCGGCCGAGGCGCGTGCAACCATGAAATCCCCCGGCGTGCTTTTTATCGATGCCCGGGTCAGGGCACGATTCGATGCTGGTCACATCCCCGATGCTCTGCGGCTTTGTGAATCAGAGTCGGACTATCCTTCGCAGCTCAGTGTGGTGGCGGATGCTCTGCAGCAAGGGCAGGAAAAATTAATCGTCGTCTATTGCGACGGAAAGAAGTGCCAGGCCAGCCATGAGATTGCGGAAATTTTGAAAAGCTTCCATACCATGCCAGAAAACGTCAGGGTCCTCCACGGGGGGTGGCCCGCCTGGCAGGCGGCCCCCTGAGCGAATCAGTTGCGAAGCAGCGGTTTGCAGCCCACGCTGCAGGCCAACTTTACCGATGCTCACCTCCCTCCGCCTGCGCAACTTTCGATGCTTCGAGACCCTGCTTTGTCCGTTTTCCGGGGGATCAACCGTGTTCATCGGCGACAATGCCCAGGGCAAGACTTCCATTCTTGAGGCCGTTTGTGTCCTGCTCCGCCTGCAAAGTCCCCGCACCACCCGTCCGGCGGAACTGGTTCGGTTTTCCCACGCGGAATTTGGAGTGGCGGGTTCCTGGGGAGAGCAGGAATTAAAGCACACCCAGGTCAACGGAGTGCGAGAACTCAGCGTGGATGGCTCGCCGGTGCGGAAATCCTCGGACTATCTCGCGGCCAGTGGACTGGTGGTCTGGATGGGAAATGGGGACCTCGAACTCGTCACTGGCTCCAGCGAACCCCGCCGTCGCTACCTCGATTTCCTGGGCATCCAATTATTCCCGGAATATTACGAAGCACTCAGGAAGTATGATAAGGCGCTCAAGTCCCGGAACTTTTTGCTCAAGCGTGATGCCGCACCCCAATGGGCTCAGATCGACGCTTTCACCGCCATTCTCGTCGAGCATGGAACGACCCTGGCCATGCTGCGTGAACGTCTCATCTTGGAAATTCAGCCGCATGCTGCCGCCGCCCATCAACGCATCAGCGGGCGTCCTGAGTCGCTGAATCTGGCCTATCACAATGCCAGTGGTCCGGATCTCGCCGCCAGCCTGCGTTCCCGGCGTGAGCAGGAAACCCAGCGGCGCGTCACGCTGGCCGGACCCCATCGGGACGATTTCCTATTGACCATCAATGACCTTCCGGCGGCGGATTACGCCTCTGAAGGGCAGCAGCGCACGATCGCTCTGGCGCTCAAACTCAGCCAGGCCACGCTGCTTGAGGATCGCCACCAGCGCGCGCCCCTGCTGCTGCTGGATGATATCTTTGGTGAACTCGATCCGCTGCGCCGCAATGCCCTGCTGGCCGCTCTGCCTGCCGCATCCCAGCGGTTGATTACCACCACGCATCTGGGCTGGGTGCAGGATGGTTTTCAGCCAGAGACGATTTATCACGTCCGGGATGCTGCGGTGATCGGGCAGTGAATCAATCCTCCATTGCGAAGCATCGCGGTTGCGGTAGGATCCGGCCCATGAACGGTAACTTCAAGCGGTCACTGGCCCTTGCCATCTTTTGGTTGGGGATGCAGGGAATGTTGCTGGCGGAGAATCCCACGTTCGTCAGGCTGGACATGACTCATCCCCGTCAGGCGCTTCAGGGAATGGGGTGCGGTGCCATTTATTACGAGGCACATATCACCAGCTTGGGCAAGGGTGGCAAGGCCGAGGCGCAGGAGAAACTATACGACGCCATGTTCAAGGAGGTGCCCACAGACTTTCTCAACCTCTACATCCGGCACGACCACGAGCCGGAGAATGACAACGACGATCCCTACAAGCAGGACTTCAAGGAGGAGGCTTTCGCGTACTGCCAGCACACCGTCGAGATCTGCAAAGCCGCACTCTCACGCCGGCCCGACATGCAGTTCTGCGCCACGCTCTACACGCCGCCGGGTTGGATGAAAACGAACCACGATCCCTCCGGAGGAGGCGAAGCCCGGGCCACGCTGCTGCCAAAAATGGAGCTGGAAATGGCTGAATACATGTGGGCCTTTCTTGCCCACATGCAGCGTCAGGGCGTGACGGTGAAATACCTGAGCATTGCCAACGAGCCTGACTGGCCGCACGCCCAGCCCGGATATTGCCTCAATCCCAAGCAGCATGCCGAATTGTTTCTAAAATGCGCCACCTACCTGGAAGAAATGGTCAAGCGTCACCCGGAAGTGCCCCGTCCGAAATTGGTGGCCCCCAATGTCCTCAGTTCGGTCGATTGCGCCACCAACTGGCTTCCACCGTTGCTGCGGACGGCGGGCAAATACGTCGATGTGATCGGCAGCCATGACTATGATCGTCGCGGTGATCGCTGGAAAACCCTCGTCAAAGCCGCCGACAAACGTCCCGTCTGGTGCACTGAATGGTGTGTCAATGGACCTGACAAAAGCGCGGGTCAGATCAATTCCGCCGGCGAATTCTGGCTCGCCATGAGTGAAGCCTTCAATGGTGGCGCCACCGCCTGGTTCGCCTATGACTGGGTCTATCCTCCAAGACAGGGAGGCGAGGCGTTGATCCATCTGGATTGGGGAAAAGAGTTCATCTTGACGAAAATCTACCACGGTTACCGCCAATGGTGCCAGCCTCTCAAGCCGGGCATGCGACTGATTCCAACCGACCTGCGCGGACCAGCCGCCAGTGGATTTTCCACCCCGGGCCTCAAAGTCGCCGCCTTTGCCGATCCGGATGGCAAACGCCTCGTGGTGCACATGGCGGCCGTGCAGGACGCGCCGGTCTTGTTTGAACTCGCCCTGCCCAAGGATTTTCAAACCTCCCCTGCGCGGGCCTGGCGGACCTCCCCTGCGGAGGACGCTGTATCACTTCCGGATGCGCCTCCTTCTGCCTCGATCCGCGGCACTTTGCCTGGACGCGGCCTGTTGACCTTCGAGCTGGGCGCTAAACGCTGAGGGTGGGCTGGGCCTTCCAAGAGGTGGAAGAATTTTCACTGGTCTTCAAAACAGAGGGGCGGCGGAGTTCGGATTGGGATATCGAAAAGTGTCGGAAATGACACAAAAACGGCGCTAGCGGGGGATTTAGCTGCATCAGGTGTCTGCGATTTGGTTTTGTGTGACAATATCGACACAAAAACATAAAGAAACGGAATTGTCACCATAAGAAACTGGAGAGAAACAAGAGCCTCGGGTACAAGGCGCCATGTTGTGTGAAACGAAATAGACATGTGCTGTGAAATATATTCCGGCACCGACAACAGAACCCCAACCCCATCACGCATGAAATTGTCTCGCCTCAAATCCATCCTCCTCCTGCCCCTCATCCTGACCGGCATTTCTTCCCTTTCCCATGCAGCCCCTTACACAGCTGGTGACATTTTTATGGGCTTCCGGATCGACGGAGGAACCCAGTGCTACCTGATCAACATTGGTCAGGCTTCCCTTTACAAATCCCCCTCATCCTCGTCCTTTACGGTTCCGGTGGGCAACATTGGCGCCGACTTGTCGGCGATATTCGGTGGGACCTGGCACAGCAACGCAGCGGTTCACTGGGCCGTGATGGGCACCAACACCAACGCCGCTGGCACTGGTCCGACTGCTGGAGATCCGAACCGCACCCTTTACGCGAGCAAGGCCGAAACCGTTCTTGGCACGCAGGAGGCACCGTGGAACCGTGGTGCCACGGGCACCCAAGCCGGGCCCGCCTCAAAATTGATGGGCTTGGCCGGAGCGCCGCTCGGCTATGCGGGCTACGCCGTCACCGCCAACAGTTCGGTTGGTGTGATCCAAACCTCGAGTGATTCGGCCTCCTATGCGAGTTATCAACCGGGTGGAACTGCCATCAATTCCGGTGGCATCAGCTTCGCCTACTGGAACCCCTCCAACGAAGGGGACTTTGGCTCCGGCGCCGCCGGGGCAGCCCTGGACCTTTTCCGTATGCAGACGGGAACCAGTTCCCAACTGGGCACCTATTTGGGGACATTCACCATTACCAGCGCGGGAGTTGTGACCTTCAGCACGTCCCCTCCGGTGACGAGCACCCCGGGATTTGCCGCATGGATTGCGGGCTTCGGTCTTACTGGAGCGAATGCCGCAGCTTCCTTTGATTATGACCGCGACGGGATTCCAAATGGCGTGGAATACCTGCAGGAATCCAGCCCTCTGACTCCCAATGCAGGAGGACCGGTTTCCAGTCGCAATGGCGCAAACTTTGTCTTCACTTTCACCAGATCCATTGCCCGGAAGACCGCGGACACCACTACCACCATCGAATTGGGCACGACCTTGGGAAGCTGGCCCGTGGTCTACCAGGTGGGAACGGACACCGCAACGTCCACACCAGGGGTAACCATCGTCCCCGGCAGCGTGGCGGGCACCGAGGACGTGAAACTTACTGTTCCCTTCACTGAAGCCGTGCGCAGATTTGCCCGCCTGCGGGTCGTCATCACGCCATGATGCTTCAAGGTGAGTATTTTGTCACATGCTATATTGCGTCCGGTTAACGTAATAAAGAAACAAAAACGACACAATGCTTAAAACGACGGAAACGTAACCATAAAGAGGTGGAGATAAAAACATCATCAGATAGAGAATGGAGCGTCGCATGGTGCAAATTAACTCAAGCCTGCGACACAGCCAATCCCTACACTAAACCCAAATCACTCATGAAATTGTCATTCCTCAAAACGAGTTTGATGCTGGTCGCCGCCAGCCTCGGACTTTCCGCCCAGGCATCCGCCGCCACCTACCTCCCCGGCGATATTTTCCTCGGTTTCCGCATCGACGGAGGCACGCAGGATTATTTGATCAACATCGGCCAGGCTTCCTTATACAAGAGTCCTTCCGCCTCCACTTTTACAGTTCCGGTCGGAAACATCGGCGCTGATTTGTCGGCGGTGTTTGGCTCGAACTGGAACTCCAACTCAGCTGTCCATTGGGCGGTGATGGGCACCAACACCAACGCCGCTGGCAGCGGTCCGACTGCTGGAGATCCGAACCGCACCCTCTACGCGAGCAAAGCAGAACTCACTTTTGGTGTCCAGGAAACTCCATGGAATCGTGGATCAGCTTCAACTCAGGCTACCCCTGCCGGAAAATTGATGGGCATGGCCGGCGCTGCCGGCTACCAAGGTGGAACAGCCACTGCCAATAGCCCGGTTGGAGTGATTCAAAATGTTTCGGACTCAGCTTCCTATGCCAGCTATCAGCCGGGCGGAACGGCGCTAAATTCCGGCGGCATCAGCTTTGCCTACTGGAACCCCACCATCGAGGGAGATTTCGGTGCCGGCGCGGGGCTCGCTGCGTTGGACTTGTTCCGCATGGCGCCGGGATCGAGTTTGCTCTTGGGTGACTATCTCGGAACGTTTACCATCGCAAATGACGGAGTTCTCAGTTTTAGCACTTCCCCGGTCCCGGAACCCGCCAGCCTGACGTTGATCTCGGCTCTCGGTCTCATGGTCACACGCCGCCGCCGCACTAAGGCCGGGATCACCACTGTCTCCTAACCGCATTTCTCCCCTAATCAAACCCAACCAAACCCAACCCAACAACTCAATCATGAAAATTGCATCCTATCTCGCCGTAGCCATCTGTGCTGTGGCATTTACCCAAGAGGCTTCGGCCCAGACCGTCGTCCGGATTGTCGGTTCCACCGCCTACCGCACGCAAATGAATACCGCCCTCCGAAACCTGATCAATGGCACTGTTGGTGCCGGATACGGTTACGTGGGAACCAACCAAAACAGTGCCAATCAAGCCATTTATAAGGGAACGGTTTCTTCGCAGTCGGTGATCTATCTCACCTCCCTCGCCGGTTCCACGGGGGGGATTCAACTCGTGGCCAACAATACGTCCCTGACCGCCAATTTCCTGCTCCCAGGTGCCACAACGAGTGTCGGGGGAACTGCCAGCCTTGCCGCTGGAACGGATGCCCAACCTGCGGATTGCTCCATGGCAGATACCACTCAGGCTGCGACCCAATTCACCTCCCCAACTCTTTCGGCTACAAAAGTTGGAGTAATCGCCTTTCAATTCGTGGCCAATAAGGGCACCTCGGCAGGCTTGAATAACATGACGCCCCAGCTCGCGCGAGCACTCTACTCGAGCGGCACACTGTCGATGGCTCTTTTCACAGGGGTTCCCGGGGACGATACCACCACAGTCTATGCCCTTGGCCGGGACTTTGATTCCGGAACGCGTTCCTCAACCTTTGCGGAAATGGGAATTAGCAACATCGATCCGGTCAATCAATATCAGGTCACCACGTCCGGTGGTGCCATCACAGCCAAGATCCTCTGGCCTGCATACACCCTGCTTGGCCTGCCCGTCGTGGAAGGCAATGGTGGATACACCAGCGGCGGCACCCTTGCTACTGTAATGACGAACACCTCACCCGCTGGTGAAGCCTACATCGGCTACATGGGAACAGCCGATGCCGCAACGGCCGTGACCGGACTTGGCCGGGCGCTGAACTACAATGGAGTTCCTTACAGCCTCCAAGCTGTGCAGGAAGGGTCGTACGCCTTCTGGAATTATGAATACGTCTGTTATCGCACCACACTGACCGGCGCTAAAAAGACCCTGGCGGATGCGCTTGCAAACCGGATCAAAAATTTCGATGCAGCCATTCCCCTCACCACCATGCGCGTGGTCCGTCAAAACGATGGCGGTGTGATCACCCAGGATTACTAATGGCCATCCGATAGCGATCCAAATTAATTAGACGGCGAGTGCGGGTGGCAACACCCGCACTCGTTGTTTTTATCCCCACAAAAAGCCACTACGCAAGATGATGAAATCGCGTTTTCACAAAGGTCTCTTGGTGAGCTGCTGGATTGGGTGGTTTGCGATCTTTGTGCTCAGCTTTTTCAGATCCCAACCAACGGACGCCGACAGATCGACGAGGTCGCTCCTGCTCAAGTCCAAGGATGCACGGCCTACGGCCGCTCCCCCGGGTGAACCTGCACGACCGACGGTGGCCGAGGCCGGGCTGCGAACGGTCCGGACCCCGACCCGACGGATTGCCTGGCCTCTTGTCCTGCAGGAGATCCCTGCGCTCACTCCGGCGCAGGAGGCTGCGAAAAACAGGGTTGTGGAGGATTTTATCGAGAAGGTTGGTGGGGAGGATCAGGCTGGCAATGATCCCGCTTATCGGGAACGATGGCTGGCGCTCCAGCCACTGGCGGACCAGCAATTTCGTGTCTTGATCGGGCAGGAGGCTTTTGCAGCCTGCGAAATGAGGATTGCCCAGGCTGCTTACGCTGTATCCTCCGAGACGAATGTATCGAATGGCGCGAACGAGAAATAATGCACTTCTGAGCGGTGTATAGTCGTTTGTTTCCGATGCCCCGAGGGTTTGCCAGGGACACATTCAGAACCCCAAAATCCGAGCGTTGGGAAATGGTAATAACAGGCGCAATGCATGCTTTTGGAGGAATTTTGCGTGGCAGGCTTATGTGTGATAATTTATCCCGGATTATGCAGTGGAGTAGCTGAATGGGGGCGGGTGGGCTTTGATTTTGCGGAAGATAGCGTCCATCCAAGGGCGTTTTGTG
>CALQSQ010000016.1 GCA_943333275.1 Akkermansia muciniphila | reverse complement strand
TCGCCCAACTGCAAGCTAGAATTCCGGAGGCGGATAACCCTTGATCTAATTCCGCCGTCTGATTCCAAAGGTCGCCGTGATCGGGCAGAGATTTGCCCTTCACCACACAGGGAAGCACCGTCGGCAGGCATTCATCAAGGCCCGCGCCCGGGCCGGTCTCGTAATTAGAAGGATCCGTCGGTTTCCATATCCTGCGTCTGGCCGCCGGCACCCAACCATCCAGCCATTCCCTGCCCGATGCCTTGTCGCACAGCGAAACAACTCTTCCACCCAGTTCAGGGGCCATCGTAACCCGCACCTCCCCATCGGTCAGTGAATGGGTCTCAAACCCCAGAACCGTCCGTTTTGAATAGTGGGAGGACATACGTTTATTTGGCAGCCGGTTTCAAAGTGAGTCCCCTGGGGTTGGCTTCAAGATGAGTTCCATCAGAAAACGTAATTTTTAGCGGAGCACTGCCGAAGTTGTAGGCGGCATGTGATTTTTTACCATCCTTGATGAAGACATTGCAAAAGGGATGATCTGCCGTCACCGAAGCATCATTGATTCCCAGAGTATTGAGCGTCTGAATCCAGTGATACATGAAGGCATGGGTATTCCCCCCCTCCAGGTGACAGTCCGGCGTGGCATCAAGATAGGCGGCGGCGGATGCGGGATCGCTCAAAGCATTGAACATAACCACAAGATCGCCCCAACCTTTGTTGTAATCCCTGCCGCCGGGACGCTTGGAGACGATCCTGTCGTGATTCTTTTTCACATAGTCGGGGTGACCGCCCATGTAGATGGATGCAGGTGTGAACGGAAGCCAGTTGATTCCATGGATGCAATCGATGTCCCCGGAGAACCAGGTGGCAAAGGCTCCCTTGCCGCCCCAGACCATGCCCAGAGCGACATTGGGAAAGCTCTTGGGGAAATTTGTTCCTGAGACATCGAACCAGTATTCTTCAACCGCGGTGCGCTCTGTATTGAAAAGAAACAACCCCGTGTCGCGCACCGGCTTGTTCCCGGTGGCTTCACCCCACAGGATCATTCCATACCAGGCATTCAGGGACTCAGAGGACGACTCCTGATTATTGCCATCTGCAAAATTGGCATCGCCCGAAGCCCAGGAATGGCCGGCGTATTTGTCAAAGCATCGAATGTAGGGAAACATTTTGTCCGTGCGGTCGATTGAGGCGATATCCCGAATCAGCAGTGTGACCATCGGCTCCCATTTCCTGGCCCATTCCGGATCCAGGCGGGCTACCTCCGCTGCGGCGCGGATAAAGTAACCGTAGTGAAAATGGTGGTCGTTGATGGGTTGGTCGCTGCCGAAGGAAGGCTTGCTGCCGATCAGGGTCCCCCAGTTGGCATTGTAGTAAAAAAGTGGCGCATCCTCTCCGGGGCTTGCGGTAAACCAATTTTCGAGACGCCGTTTGATCTCCGCCACAAAACCGTTCTGCAGATCCGGAGCACTCGAAGCCTCGGCGACCCCGCTCAGGGTGGCCAGGCGGCCCAGATATTTTCCTTCCCAATAGGTATCGGCAAAATCCGGCGACTTCATTTCAGCCTCCTCACGCAGGTATCCCAGCATCCGCTCCTTGTTGCCGATAGCCTCTGCGGGAAACAAGGGAAGCACGCCCTGAATCGGCACCTCGGTGAGGAATTCCGAACCCTCGCCTACCTTCATCTGACCGCGAACCGAAGCATAGGTCAGGCCTGTGAGTTTGGTTTTCGTGTATTTCCATTGATGGGGATAAAGTGCGAACAGGGTGCCTGTCTCCGAACCCTCCCAGGCTTTCACCTTGAATTTGTAGCTGGCCGTGACCCTGCCGGTGAGCACTTCGGATTGCACCACGGTATCGGTCACGTGGCTGTAGGCGTAACGTTTGAAGAGGGCAAGAGTCTCAGGTTTATTGTCGGGAAGAAGCGCGATTGAGAAATAGGTTTTGCCATTGGCATGATTGGTAAAGACCTTGCCGTCCAGTCCGGTCCAGGTGGTTCCCGTTGCCCCAAAAAGCCCGTAATGGTTGCCCTTGACGGTGAGTCCCACGACCGCCTCCCCGGCACCCGACCAAACTTTGGGAGCCTGGTCGAAATTTACAACAGGGTCGCCATTTTCAAACTGGCAGAAAACGAAGGCACTGCCGTGACCAAAACTGGTTTTGAGTGATTTTCCGCCAGCGGCAAACGTCGCGGTCACAAACCAGTCTGAATATCCGCCGCACTCGGCGGCGGGAAATTTTGCCATTCCGGAATGCGAAATTTTCAGATCGCCCTCCTTTGTGATCCCACCCCCCATGATCGCGTTCTCACTTCCAACGATTGCCGCTCCCGGATACGCGATCGCCAGGCCCTCGGGCGTGCAAACCATGCCCAGGGGGTGGGCGAACATATTTTGGGAGAACTCCTGCCACAGGAGGGAACTCCACCACTGACCGGTTACTGTGGGACCGTTGACTGCAACGGTTTTGAAAATTTTCTCCGGCAGCGGTTTGCAGGATTTTGGAACGGTCAGCGAGTAACTGCCGGGGCCCATGGGCACGTTCTTCCGTTCCTCGGCGCTGGCATTTTCGCCCGCAGCCAAAATGGCCGATCCAAAAGTCGCTAAGCTGAAGTGACTGGCTCGGCGAAATGAAAAAAACTTGGGGGCGGGATTCATGCTGGAGAATTGATATGGAAAATGAGAAAGGAAGGTGAATTGTTTTGCATAATTTTGCAACAAGCAAATCCCTGGGGATTTTCCCTATGCAAACCAGACGGCCGAGGTTTCAAAGGATGGACAACGACCCGTGTGGCGAACGGTCGCCGACTGGAAAAGTTCCGGCCGGATTAGAATGCAATTTTGTGCAATTTTTTCTTGCCATTGCATCCTGATTCCTGTTGAAATGCCTTCCAAATCAGCCCTGACACCCTTTACGCCCCTTGGAATCCACTTTCGTGCAGCAGAACACCTTCAAAGCCGATCACAGGTTTGGAATCCAGCCTTCCCCCAGTCACCAGCGCCCCTGCCAGTCAGAGACCGCAGCAGTGACCGATGAGCATGTCCTGGTGGATGGCGAGCCGCACTTGTGCATTCGCAACGTGCACCTGATGTCGCCGTTTTTGATGACGGTGGTATCGGATTCCGATTTATGGATGTTCGTGGGCAGCAACACCGGATTCACCGCCGGTCACCGGAATCCCGACCAGGCCATTTTCCCTTATCAGACTGTCGATAAAATTCTTCAACAACCCAAGGCCAGTGGGGTTCTCAGCCTGATGGACGTGGACGGAACCATCTGGGAGCCATGGAGTCCCACGGCTCCTGCCGCCGAGATCACGCGCCATTTATACAAACACACGAGCGGGACGAGTGTTCGCTTTGAAGAAATCCACCACTCATTGGCCATAAAGTTCACCTGGTCCCTGGCCGCGAGTGAGAAATTCGGCATCGTGAGATTTTGTGCCTTGGAAAACCTCAGTTCCAGCCCGCGCCGCATTCGGATGCTCGATGGCTGGCACCACCTGCTGCCGCCGGGCGTGACGCAGGAAACATTTGCCCGCTACAGTTACCTCGCCGCCGCCTACATGCGACATGAGGCCCTGAACGATTGCGGCCTGGGAATCTACACGCTCAATTCCGGCATCTCCGACCGGGCCGAACCCAGCGAATCCCTGCGCGCCGGTGTGGCCTGGTCGCTGGGGCATTCCGATCCCCTGCTCCTGCTGTCGGATCGCCAGGTGGAGGCATTTCGAGCAGGCAGGAAGCTGGCCCCGGAAACAGAGGTCCGCGGGGAATTCGGGGCTCATCTGATTTCGACATCCTTCGAATTGCCACCGCAGGGAACCCATCGCTGGACTCTCGTCGCGGACAGTGGACTGGATCATGCGGCGGCGCTGAGTCTCAGCCAGCAGTTGAAAAATCCGCTTGATTTGCACAAGGCACTGACCGCTGACGTGGCGGCAACCATGCAGGCGCTCCAGCGGCGCATCGCCGGCGCTGATGCACGACAGCAGACTGCCGACGCGTCTGCCAGCGTCCACCATTTCGCCAATGTGCTGTACAATTGCATGCGGGGGGGCACCCTGCACGATGGGTATGATTTCCCAACATCCGATCTGGTGGAATATCTCAAGACGAGAAATGTCCATACTTTGGGACGACACGCCTCCTGGATCGCTGGCCTGCCTGAGCGAGCCAATCTTTCTTTTCTGGAGGCGAGCGCTTCAGGTCAGGGAGACGCTCAACTGCTGCGCCTAGTCCGCGAATACTTGCCCCTCTCCTTCAGCCGCCGCCATGGTGATCCCAGCCGACCATGGAATAGATTCGAAATTCATACCAAGGACGAAAATGGAAATCCACTGCTGGGGTACTCGGGCAACTGGCGGGACATTTTCCAAAATTGGGAAAGCCTGGCGTACAGCTACCCTGCGTCCTTCGGATCAATGATCGCGGTGTTCCTCAACGCCTCCACCGCCGACGGCTATAATCCCTACCGCATCACCCGCAATGGAATCGATTGGGAAGTGCTTGATCCGAAGGATGCCTGGTCTCACATCGGCTACTGGGGCGACCACCAAATTATTTACCTCCTCAGACTGCTGGAGGGAAATGAACGTTTCTGGCCGGGACAACTTTCCAGTCGGCTGGAGGAACGCCTCTATGCCTACGCGAACGTCCCCTACAAGATCGCCGGTTTTGATGACCTGGTCCGCGATCCCCGGCATTCCATCACTTTCGATGAACCCCTGCATGAGAAATTATTGGAACGCTCCCGTTGCCTGGGTGGTGATGGTAAATTATGCGCGGACGAAAATGGCGCGGTCGTCATGGTCTCGCTTTTGGAAAAGCTACTGGTGCCGGCATTGGTAAAGCTTAGCAATTTGGTTCCCGGTGGTGGCATCTGGTTGAATACGCAGCGTCCGGAATGGAATGATGCCAACAATGCCCTCGCAGGCTGGGGCGTGTCGGTGGTGACGGTAGGTTACCTGCGTCGATACCTCCATTTCCTCGCCGGGTTGCTCGGCACATCAAAACTTTCCTCCATCCATCTTTCAACACCAGTGGCAGAACTGCTCAGGGAACTGGCCCCGATCCTTCCTGACGCGATCGCAGCGCAGGATGACGCCGACCGCTGGCGTGTCATGGAGGCACTCGGACGTGCGGGCGCGGCGCATCGCGGCAAAGTTTATGAGCGCAAGGAATGCGGCTCACTTCCTATGACTCTCGATGAAGTGCGGGATTTTGTAATCGCGGCCTTGCTGGCGATCGACTCCACCATTGATTCCAACCGTCGGGAGGACGGAATGTTTCACAGCTACAACGTGCTGGAAGTGGCTGGCGGCAAAGCCAGGGTACATCGACTTGATCTGATGCTCGAGGGTCAGGTCGCCGCCCTTAGCAGCGGGCGACTCGCACCGGATGCCGCCCTGCATGTCCTTACAGCCATGCGCGGCAGCGGTCTCTACCGCGCCGATCAGAACAGCTATCTGCTGTATCCCGATCGCAAAATTTCGCCCTTCCTGGAGCGCAACATCCTTCCGGGCGATTTTAAATCGCGGGCTCCAGTGCTTGCAAAACTTCTGGAGGCACAGGACCGCTCGCTGGCCATCATGGACCAGACAGGCCGGGCCCATTTCAATGCGGACCTCACCAATGCTCGCGATCTGGAGAGCAGGATGGATCTGCTGGCACGCTCTGCGCATTGGAAGGAACTCATGACACAAAGTCGCATGGAAATTTTGGTCATGTGGGAGGAGGTTTTCCACCACCAGTCATTCACCGGGCGCAGCGGATCGATGTTCGCCTTCGAGGGTCTCGGCAGCATTTACTGGCACATGGTCGCCAAGCTCCTCCTCGCTGCGCAGGAAATTTACGCGCAGCAAAAGCAGCAGGCGTCGTCTGATCCTCTCACCCTAAAACTCGCCAACGCCTGCGAAGACGTTCGCAACGGCCTTGGGTTCACCAAGGATGCGAAAACCTACGGGGCATTCCCCACCGATCCCTACTCCCATTCACCCGCACACCGGGGTGCCCAGCAACCCGGCATGACCGGACAGGTGAAGGAGGAAATCCTGACCCGCATGGGCGAATTGGGAGTGCGCATTCAGGATGGGCACGTCCATTTCGAACCATCCAGACTCAAGCGTTCCGAATTCTTCACCCAGGCGCATGTGTTTCATACTTTTGATCTCCATGGTCAGTCACAAAGCTGGGAACTTCCTGCAGGCAGCCTGGCCTTCACCCTTTTTCAGATTCCGGTGGGTTATATCCTCTCCAGCCAGCCCTCCATCACCGTGGAATGGCAAAACGGCCGCATGGAAACCATTGCAGGATCAGCATTGCCGCACCGGGAAAGCCGCGAACTCTTCCTCCGCACCGATTCCATTCGCCGCATTCAGGTCATTATCCCTACCCAAAACCTTCCCCAATCCTAATCTATGAAAATCTCCATTCAGGAAAAAATCGGCTACGGACTTGGCGACACCGCGAGTAATTTCGTTTGGGCGCTGATGATGAATTTCATCATGTTCTATTACACGGACATCTTCGGCATCACGGCGGCAGCAGCGGGCACCATGCTCCTCTTTGCGCGAAGCACGGACGGCATCGTGGATTTCTTTATCGGGGCTGCGGCCGACCGCACCAAGTCGAAATGGGGACGCTTCCGACCCTACCTGCTCTGGCTGTGCCTGCCTCTGGCGGTGGTGTTCATCCTCGCTTTCACCACGCCAAACTTCACCGATTGGGGCAAGCTAGTGTGGGCTTGGACAACTTACAATCTCCTGATGCTTCTTTATTCGGCCATCAACATTCCCTACGGGGCTCTCTCGGGGGTGATGACTGACGACCCCCTTGAGCGCACCAGCATCAACAGCTACCGGATGGCCCTGGCGCAGATTGGCGGCATTGTGGCCAACTCCAGCTTTCTCCTCCTGATCAAAAAGTTCGGCGGCGGCAATCAGCAGCTCGGCGCCCAGCTCACCGTCGTCCTTTTCGCCTCGGTCGCGGTGATTCTCTTCCTTATCTCCTTCCTCACCACCCGAGAACGCATCAAGCCGCCCCCCATGCAGAAGACCCGGTTGCGCGATGACATTCGCACACTCGTGGCGAACCGGCATTGGGTCATGATGTTCATCGCCGGAATTGTGAACATCACCTTTGCGGTGGTGCGTGGCACGGCGGGGATTTACTACCTCAAGAGTTATCTCAAATGGAATGATGAACGCATCGCCACGTTTTTTCTCGTCGGCGGGCTCTCCATGATCTTCGGGGCCATTCTTACGAAATTTGCCGTCAAGGCGATCGGCAAGAAGGCCTCCTTCATTTCCAGCATGGTTCTGGTGGCTCTGACCGCCATTCCCTTCTACTGGATCAAGCCCGACCAGACCGGCTTGGTCTTAACCTTCCAGATTCTCGGCATGATTTTTTCCGGCATCAACGCCACCCTTTATTGGGCTCTCGTTGCGGATACCGCAGATTTTGCGGAATGGAAATTCAAGGTCCGCACGACGGGGATCATTTTCTCCGCCACCACCTCCTCGCAGAAAGCCGGCATGGGCCTGGGAGCCGCCTTCGCAGGCTGGTTGCTGACGCACTATGGCTATGTGGCCAACGCGGAGCAATCCGCCGAATCCATCCATGGAATCCTCCTTCTGAACAGTCTCATCCCCGCCGCCGGCCTGCTCTTCCTTGCCAGCCTGTTTTTCTTCTACGGTTTGAATGAAGCCATCTGTAAAACCATGCGCGAGGAACTGGCCGAACGGCGGGCGAATCTGGCCAGTTGAGCCCACCCCTATTTCCTACCACTCCAGACTTGAGGCAGGCTGGCGCGTCGCGTTATGGCGGGATTTCACGATCTGACCGTCTGACAAATGCAAAACGCGATCAGCCATTTCCGCCATGGCTGCGTTGTGCGTGATGATGACGGTCAGCGTTCCCAGTTCGCGATTGATGCGCTCCACCGCCTCCAGCACCGTAATGCCCGTGGTGATGTCGAGGGCTCCGGTGGGCTCATCACAGAGGAGCACTTCGGGCCGTTTGGCAATCGCACGGGCGATGGCGACGCGCTGTTGTTCGCCGCCGGAAAGTTGACTGGGAAAATGGTCCCGGCGCGGAATCAGGCCCACCATTTCCAAGGCTTCATCAGGAGTCATGGGATCACGCGCGATGTCCGTGATGAGCGCCACATTCTCCCGCGCGGTGAGGCTGGGGATCAGATTGTAAAATTGGAAAACGAATCCAACACAGTTTCTCCGGAACAGCGTGAGCGTGGACTCCTTGGCATCCGTAAGGTCCCACCCTTTGTAGCTCAGCGAACCGGATGTCGGAACGTCCAGCCCCCCAAGGATATTTAAAAGGGTCGATTTCCCGCTGCCGGAAGCCCCCAGCAGCACCACCAGTTCGCTGGCATAAAATTCCAGATCCACACGATTCAGCGCCACCACATCCACCTCGCCGGTGTGATACACTTTCGTCAATCCTGATGCTTTAAATACGAGGGAGTCTGGGGAGCGATCGTCCGGCATCCGAAGAACTCGCACATCGATGGTGCGGATGCACTTGGAAATTTTCGCCAACGAACCTCATTGCCAAAAAGCAGCAGGCCGGGGCGATTTGTCTGTAACATTGCGGTTAGTGACACGGCGCTGCCGGCCTGCTGTTTATGAAAGGTTATGGTGGGGATGATCCCGTCAGCCATAGGCGGGATTGAAAGTGAGCGCGCCCATGGGAAAGGCCAACCAGTCCGGGTTGAAGCGATGGATGATCGCCGGACACCCACCGTTGGGCATCAACCTCGCGGAGGGGGTGGAGGTGGGAGGATTAGTGGCCTTGGCAGCGGATATTTCCGGCACCCCTGTGTGGTTGGACGAGGTAGGCATCTTGGGACGTAGGGTTGGTGGTTGAAGGCTTGGATTGGCCCACACCTGCACCCCATCCCGGATGCTGGTGAAACCAATCCAAAGGAACTAAGATTCTCCACTCTAGCATACTTCGGACATATTGACTATATTTCTTTCTTAAATTTTTCGTCACCCTGCCGAATCCCTATTTCCGGACTGGCCAAAAGTCCGCGCAGACCTAGAGTCGGCCAATATGAAAATTCTCCCCCTATTGGCAGGACTGGTTGCGGGCGGTGTCGGCGGCTTTCTGGCAGGCCAGAACCTTGGCTCCAAAAAGGATGTCCCGAACGAAACCAAAACCCAAATCATTCAACTGCAGGAGCAATTGAAATCGTCCCAGGCTGCGGTTCAGAAATTGAGCGAATCCAAAATCGCCAGCACTGCAAAACCCGCCGAAGGCGAATCCAAGCCCGATATCAACAAGCTTTTCAACGACGCCAAGCCACTGTTGAAGCAACTCACTGCAGGCTTCGAACCCCAGCGTCAGGAAATGCTTGAACGCATGACCGAGGAGCAGCTCAAGCGCATGGTCGCCCTTGCCAACCTCACCCCGGAACAGCAGGCGGCCTTGAAGCAGCATCTCCTGGAATTCTCCGAGAAAGAGAAAGCCAAATGGCAGGCAATGCTCGATGGCGGCGGCAATCTGGCGGACATGATGAAAATGGGCCGCGGCGGCCCCAATCCCCAGAAGACGCTCGACGAATGGGCCCAGGCCAACCTCGAAGGCGAGCAGGCAAAAACCTACGAGACCGGCCGCCTCGCCGAGAAGGCCAAGGCCCTCACCGACAGCGCCAATTCACAGATCGAGCGGATGAATACCTCCCTCAATTTGGATGAAACGCAAAAGGACCAGATGTTCCATGTGCTCGTTCGCACCGACAAGGACTACGATCCCTCCATGCAACTGGAAGGTGTTGCGGACCCTGGCGCGGCTCCGGCTCCGGAATCACGCGATGAAGCCATCGCCGCCATCCTCAATCCTGAGCAAAATGAAAAATACCAGGCCCAGCAAAAAGAGCGCGCCCGGCGCGAAGGCGGCTTCTTCAAATCCCTCGGCCTGCCCGGACCGCCTCAGGGCAGGTAGTCTACCGGGGTAAATTACCAGGCGCCACCCACGGGCAGGGATTTTCCCAGAGCCGGAATTTAGCGTTCCCGGGCGGAGCTTTTGCCCTGTTCGCAGGCTCTTTTCCCGGTCAAAAAACATTCCCGGGAAAATTTTCTGCATTTGGCACGGAACCCGCTTTGGTCATGAGTGGTCAGACGTATTTCAGCGTCCAGCAACCATCATCTCAACACCCGAACCATGAAAAAAGTAGAAGCAATCATCAAGCCATTCAAACTGGAGGACGTTAAGGATGCCCTCCATGAAGTGGGATTCGAAGGCATGACCGTGACTGAAGTCAAAGGCTTCGGTCGCCAGAAAGGCCATACGGAAATCTATCGCGGTAGTGAATACACCGTCGATTTTCTTCCCAAAGTAAAACTGGAACTCGTCGTCTCCGAAGACCGCGTCCAGTCCGCCGTCGATGCCATCATCAAAGCCGCCAAAACCGGAAAAATTGGTGACGGCAAAATTTTCGTCAGCCCCGTCGACAGTGCCGTGCGCATCCGTACCTCCGAGCGCGATGACTCAGCCATTTAATTAATCCAACAAATATTCAGCCCAATTAATATGAAATTCCTGCTTACCACCTTGCTTGCCTGCGTTACGCTGGGAGTCGGCTCCGTCTCGAGCCTGGCCCAAGATCCAGCCCCGCCGGCAGTTACCACACCGGCCCCAACGCCTGCACCCGCTCCGACGCCAACACCCGCGCCCGCACCTGCTCCCACAGCAGCAGCCCCCGAAACTCCTCCAGCGGACGCCCCCGCGACCATGGAACAGGATGTCTCTGCTTATTTCAATAACGTCGCCGCCAAGGGGCCTTTGAAAGATTTGATCGGACCCGGCCATAATGGCTTCCTGCTCATTTGCGCCGCCCTGGTGCTTTTCATGACCCTTCCGGGACTGGCTCTGTTCTATGGAGGTTTGGTCCGTTCGAAAAACGTCCTTTCCATCATGGCCCAGTGTCTCATGATCACAGGATTGGTAACCATTCTCTGGTTCGTCTGCGGATACTCCTTTGTCTTCGGGGAACACCCGGCTGAAGGTGCTCCAAGCTGGGCTCCCTATGTCGGGAACATTGGGAAGTATGCGTTTCTAAATGATGTTTCCTCCCTCGCTCCAAACACAAACTACACTGCCTGGCCATCCCACAGCACCTTCTGCATGTATCAGTTGATGTTCGCCATCATCACGCCAGCGCTGATCATCGGTGCGATCGCTGAGCGCATGAAATTCTCCGCCATCATTGCCTTCGTGGCCGTCTGGATGTTCGTCGTTTACTTCCCCATGGCCCACATGGTCTGGGGATTTGATGGCAAATTTAATGGCGTCTGGAATGCAGGTGCAACCCTCCCCGGCATCGATTTCGCTGGAGGAACCGTCGTGCACATGACCTCCGGTTGGTCTGCCCTCGTGCTCTGCCTCATGCTTGGCAAACGCACCGGCTTCGGCAAACAACCGATGCCCCCACACAGCATGGTACTTTGTATGATCGGCACCGGAATGCTCTGGGTCGGCTGGTATGGCTTTAACGCCGGGTCCGCCCTGGCCGCAGACGGTCTGGCCTCCACAGCCTTCATGACCACCACGCTCGCAGCCGCCGTCGCCTCCTTCACATGGGGTCTGACCGAAGGCATCACCCGTGGCAAAGTCAGCGTGCTTGGCCTGTGCTCCGGTGCTGTCGCCGGGCTGGTGGTGATTACACCCGCCGCCGGTTTCGTCTCTGCTCAATCCTCAGTCATCATGGGGATTCTGGCCGGCATCGTCCCCTTCATTGCCTGCACCACCATCAAGAAAATATTCAAATACGACGATTCGCTTGATACCTTCGGCGTGCATGGCGTCGGCGGCACCCTCGGAGCCATCCTCACGGCGGTCTTCGCCAATTCCAAAATCAATCCAAACCTCGTCGGTGCGGATTACGCTGTCAAAAATGGCATGGCCGAGTTCTTCAATCCTGAAACCGGCAAGGCAGGCATGGGCCTCCTCACCAACCACCTCATGATCGTGCTCTTCACCATCGTGCTGAGTGTGGTGGCCACCGTCGTTATCGGCTTCATCATCAAGGCCACGATTGGACTTCGCTCCAGTGAAGAATCCGAAAGTGCCGGTCTTGATACCTCCGATCACGGCGAAGAGGCCTACCACCAGTCCGCATAATATCGGAAGCCCCGGCTTCTCTTACAGACCCCGGAGCGGATCCCCGCGCCGGGGTTTTGTTTTGGATGTGCGGCAATCGGAAGCCATCCATTCCTTGAACCTTCGTCTTTCTAGAATTGAAGCGTTCCCGGATGAAACGTGCGCCAACTGTGCCAAAATTCCTGGTAGGCGTTGATTGGTCGCAACCTCTCTGCGGGATCTTGTAACTTTTGCCCTGAGAAATCGAATGATTTGCCATCCAAGTTCAGAATGTCACCCTGTAACGAAAACTCCCCACCCTCTCCGGGCCGCTCAAAAGCCGCGAAACTCCGCTGATCCTCCGCCAACACCAGCACGATCCGAGTGCCGCCCAATTGATCGTGAATGATCCGTTCCTTCACCAACTGATTCCAATCGTAAGCCTTCGCCAATTCCCCAATCTGGATTCCCACCACCCACGACTTATCCTTCCAGGATTCAGGATCGGTGCGCGTCAGCGTTCCCTTGCTCTCCCCCCGTTCATATTTCCCCTTGAGATCATAGGCCTCCTTCGATGCCTCCTCAGGCTGCATCACCACTGCGCTGGGATGCAATTCGAAACATTTGCGCAGGGTCATCTGCTGGCAGGCATACTCAGGAAGAACACTGCCCTTGAGCGGTCCAACGACTGCCTCTCCGGTGGCCTGCCTCCACCAACTGCCCGTCGTGGCATCTTCAATCATGGCATTGAAATGATCCATTCCCACCAGTCGAAATATTTCAGCCCGCCCTCCCACCATCGGCTCAAAGGCGCGCCCGGTCCGGCAGACGCTGCAGTAGGTAATCAGGACTGGTTTAGCGCCAATCACGTCCCGGACCTGATGATGATAAACGATAAATCGAATGGGGTAGGCCTTTGTTTCCCCGTTCCCTTGGACGATGATCGCGAGGCTGTCCTCATCCACGACGCTTCCATTCCGACCCGAGAACGTCAGCGTGGCAGGTTGTTCGAAGACACGATCGGCCGCCATCTGAAAATTGAGAAACCAAACCAGCACAAGCGTCGTCACCACCGCCAGCCAAAATTTCCATCGCCGCTTAATCTTGAAGGCATCCCTTATACCAAGGATGATCAGAGCCATCAGACAGCTTCTGAAAATCCAGCGATGCAGGTGCAAACAATAGGCAAAATCAAGGCTCTCCATCCGCTGACTTCCCGGCAGCGGCATGATGAAATACACTTTGAGAAACTCAAAAATCACCGACCCAAACAAACCAAAATAGAAGGCCTTTTTCATTTACCCTCAGCATGGAGCGGATCACGCCCGCTTGTAAACCATTCTGACTTTCAAATTATTGCGGGGGATTCACCGTGATGACGACTTTGACAAAGCGTCGTTCACTCCCCGCCGGGGCACTGTCCCGAACGGTGACCCGCTCCCAATCCGCGTTGACCGGTGTGACCGTCGGAGTCATGCCGGGTTCCCATCCTGACAAACCACTGGAAAACGCAGCGGCATAATCCAATCCCGGTCCGACGGTTGCAATCCGCCGCAAAAAATTCACTTCGAGCACCTTGCCGCCTGGAACTGAAACCAGCTGAGCCACCGGCAGACCGGACGTGGCATTGGCCCCAGCTACGTCTGCCTTAACTGGGTTCAGGTTGAAGGCAAATTCCAACAAGTTGTGCATCCCGTCACTGTCCTGATCACTGTCAGCATCCACAGGCGATCGCGGATCCAACCCATAGAACAGCTCCCAATCGTCGGGAATCCCATCTCCATCCGTATCCGCTGGCCCGGGAACATTGAGAGCCCCCGGAGTAGGCAGCAGGGAAATGACCACCCCATTGCCATCCGCGTAGAGCCCCTGGCTGATACCAGGCGCAGGTGATTCGGTGGCCCTGGCATCCAACTGCAATCCGTTTCCAGCAAACAGTCCAAGGTATTGATTCGACGAGAGTGTGAAGTTTACATGCCCATAATCCGCCCCGTTATTCTCGTCCGCGAGCCATTGCTGCCACCGGGAGGAGCCACTTCCACCCGCAAAGGTCAGGGGTGGAATTTGGTATTTAGTCCGATCACTTAAATTGTCGGTGAAGTAATTTCCACTCAGCGACACAGGTTGGGCTCCCGTGTTGAAAATTTCAAACCAACCCGGGCCTGCAATCGGCGTGACCAGCCATTCATTGCATTTCACCCCTGTGATGGCCCCAAGACCGGCGGCCTGATTCAGAGCCCCCCTGGACGGAACATTGAGCGCAAAAGGCCCGCTTCCATTGGGCGTGCGTCCAATGGAATAGTCCGGAACCTGCTGCCCGTAATTCACCGAATCCAACAATCCTCCGCCATCCGCCAGCGTGTTGAAAAGATAGACACCCCCGCCGGTTCCCGTCAGATCGAAATGCGTGTTCGTCACGGACGAAGGCAAAAGCCCATTGCAGTAAATCACCCTGTAGGAATTGGCGGAAATGCTGGTTCCAGCGGGAATGATAAATTTCCTGGGATCGCTGACGTCATTGCTCAGGCTCATATCAGAAATATCCATTGAGGCACCCGAGGTATTGATCAATTCGATCCATCCGACGTGTGAACCATCAGGATTCGTAAGTGTCGCATTAATCGGCAGCACTTCATTGAGCACTACGGTGGCTGATCCAGAAACGATATTCGCATCCAGCTTAAGACCCCAAGTGATATCGGAGCTAGGACCGGCTCCTCCCTGATCGTTCACCTGGTGCACCTCCACCGCCAGCACGTTGTCCCCCACAACGAGTTGGGCATTGGAGAAGGTGAATGTTTCATAACATGCCGCCCCCGCCGACGCATCGGGTCCCTGCCCGGTCGTCAGCGTCGTGTAGGTGGCAGCCCCGGCATCCATGCGGATGCGCGAGCCACTGGTCGGAGTGATTTCCTGCCCGTTTAAATAGATCAGGCAGCCGTCATCGCAGATTAATTTGGCCGTGAGAGATGCGCCAGCCAGGGGGCCGTTGAATGTGAAGTGGGTTCGGAAATAATAAGTTTGGTAGGGCTTGGTGGTTGTGAGCCCCGGCAGCGTGGTCGTTTTGGCGAATCCGTCGGAGTTTGTCGGCAGCACCGAGCTTTCAATGTACAGGACGCCTCCACCGGACGGCCACGCAGTGTCTGTGAACAAGGGATGCGTGAACGCCCGACCGGAGGCATCATTCGCCGGACCTGCGGTGGCGTTGGCATAATATTTCCAAACTTGCGTCGGGGACATCAGGGCCACCGTCGAACCCACGGTTCCGAGCGATCCGGGGTTGGGAGCACCGGGTGTCGGCTGATTGAAGAAGGCGATTGCCGAGGCGCCATTTGGGGTTCGGCCTTCACTTACATCGCTGGATTGCGGCCCATACACAAGGTTGTCCAGCATCGCTAAATCCGGAGTAAAAAAACCTATTTCACCCTGCAACGGATCAAGTTTAAAATTCAAGTGCTCCGGCCCCTGGTTCACATCGCCATCGGCCTTGAAGAAGGTGTAGCCTCCCGGCGCGAGAAACGTGAGCTGGCGAATCTGATGACGATTGGGATATTCGATAGGATTATCACTCAGGAAGCAGTTGCCGATATTCACTGGCAGAGCATTGGGATTGTATAGCTCCACGAAGTCCTGTCCGATCAATGTCACCGCATCGGCCAGCCATTCATTGATTTTCAAGCCGGACAGTCCCGCCTGCGCGGCGACAATGTTCGGCGCACCCAACGTCGGGCGGCACATGTCCCAGCCTCCATCCGTCAGTCTCCGACCGATGGAGTAGTCGGCAATCTGCGCCCCAAATGCCACCGCATCCACGAATCCCCCACCCTGCGCGGACGATTTAGTGAGAGTGATTGTATCGCCCGAATCCTTGATACCAAAAGTGGTGCGTGGCAGGGGCACGCTCGCCCCTCCGTTGGCATAGATCACCAGATAGGCACCCGCCGCAAGGGTTGTGCCGCCTGCGAAAGTATATTTGAAAGGCAGCGAACTATTGTCGGTCAGGCCCCAGCCATCCAGCACCGCCGGAGCATTGCCGGCGTTGTGGAGTTCGATCATGTCGGGAAAGATGCCGCTAAAGCCTTGGGTCTCGACGTTCTTTGCCAGCACTTCATTAATGCGCACGTTTGGTGTCGCCGCTGGGGGAATGTAGGAGGTATTCACTATCCAGCTTTTGGAAACAGTGATGGCGGCATCGGAGCCGAGTTTGGAATCGTTCTGGTAAGTTCCCACGTCATTTTTCCCAATCACGGAAACCGTATGCGCCCCATTGGTCAGCCCACTCAGGGAAATGGGTGTGGTGATCGGTGTCTCCGCACTGAAGGCTCCCCCGTCGAGGTTCCATTGGTAATGCGTGAACCCCGATCCGTTCGGCCAGGGGGTGGTGGGAATGCCGAATCCACTGACATTCGTGGCCACCGTCAGCGTCGCAGTAGTGGCATTGGTTGTGCCCACCGGTTCGCCGGAAATACTGACACCGAGCGGAATCACCCCGCCCTTGTTCCGACCGTTGGGTCCCGAGCCAATGCCAGGGGAACCCGGCAGCAGGCTGAACCAATCGCGCATGACCTGCGCCGACTGAAAGGTCGGGAAATTGGTCTCCGACAGTTTCGGCAAGTACTTCAGGCGCGGATCCACCACACTGTTGCCACTTCCAGGACCGGTCCAGGCGAAGGGCAGGATGTTATTGTTGAAGGTGATGATGCTGGTCAACGCCGGGGTGTAGGAGCGTTGCAACGCCTCGACATCCATGATGATGTTCCCATCCAAATAAGCCCCCACCCCCTGCGCGATTCCGTCGTCCGCAAGGTTCACCACCCCCGCGCGCTCCTCGGTGCCGCCCGCTCTGGATTGATGCACAATCGTATTGTTGATCAGCGTATAGAAATTCCCCTCCTTGGCCGTCATCGCATTGTCGCAATCGTAGAAAATGTTACCAATGGCGGTAATCTCGGATTTATCGGCGGCGGCCCCCTGATTCTGACCACCGGAAATGGCGGCGGCAGTGTCCGGCGAGCCATTCTTGTGCACATGCAGGAAAATATTGCCCTCCACCCACGCATCCGTTCCATCCAAATCCAGAACGTCATCCGTTGTGCCAGTGAAAACATTGTTGTAGAATTGCACCAACGCCTGACTTGGACGGCTGCCCCCGGTAAAGTCCACGATGTCACTGTAACCGCTCGAGGTTCCGAAATAGCAGTCACGGATGATTCCATACCCTCCACTTTTCACCCCGCCCGTCCCATGCACCGGCTCCACGGCCGCCGAGGTATTTGGGAATATGCAATTACTGACCAGGAAAGAGGCACCATCCAAGTGAAGGTAAGGCTGGTTCGTCGTGCCAAAATTCAGATGATCCAAATAAACGGTGGAGCCTGTACAGGTGACAGCCACCCCGTTGTTGGAATCAAAATCCGCATAGGCAAGGCGCGTCTCCGGACTCCCCGCCCCTCCATTGATGGTGAGGCCACCCCAATTCGTGCTGCCGGGGGTTTTGGTAAATCGAATGCGTGAGGTGTCGGTGCCCTCGGCAAGAATCTTCCCGCCGCTGGCCACTGTGATGTTCACGCCGGCGGCGATGTAAACCGAAGTCCCGGGTTGAATCGTCAGCGTCACTGCGGATGGAATGGTATAGGCAGCAGTGATTTGATAGGGACCACCCGCCGCCGTCCATGTTTCCGAAACTGCGTTACCCGACTTGTTCACCACACTTGAGTCATCATACCAAACGTCAAAGGTCGTGCGCTCGATCTCCGCATTTCCCTCATTGAAGGCCTGCACGAGAATCCGGTTGATCCCCGGATGGAGCGACACATTGTCGGCGCTCCAATCGCCCAAGCTCGTCGTGAAGGCGGCCACGTTGGTCACTCTCCACGGAGTGTAGGTCCCGGTGACCCCGTTGATTTTTACACTCGCGGTCTGTCGGCAATCCGCCTTACCAGTGAGGTTTATCAACGCCGAAGTAGAGCGGGGAAATCCACTGGTGATCGTCAGCGCACCCCCACCAGTCGTGAAGGCCGCGAAATTGGCCAGCGTCAGCGGAAGCTGGCTGGCGACATACGCAGTGCGGCTGGTATTGAAGGCCTTGATGGAGGAAATGATGGAGGCATCCACCACTCCCCCAAGCGTGGCATCCACGGTGTTGGCGAACTGCGTGGCCGAAAAAGCCCCGTCCAGGATCCGCTGCAGTTCCTGAAAATAGATTCTGGCAAATTCCGGCCGCGCCATGAACGGGTGGATGGGCGTGGGCGCATTGGGCGCAAAATCCGCCCGCGACATAAGGAAGATGCTGTGAGTCGGGCTGTTGCTGGTGCCGCTGCGTCCCAGAATGGTGTCCAGATCATAACTGATCAGCGATGCTCGCGGATCGGTGATTCCGAAATAGAAATAATAATCATCACCATCCCCGCTGGAAATATTGGTCTCGCTGTTATCCGCCATGGTATTGACAGCCATGAATCGCATCCATTGATTCACATCGACTACAGATTGAATTGCGGTCACATAATCCGCGGCGTAGGCCGTGGCGTAGGTTGCGGCAGTGGACTGCCCTTTGGCGAGTTTTTGCGTCAGGCCGATTAGGTCCGCCCAGTTGTCCTCGCTGGTATTGGTTTGTTTAAAATAATTCACCCGATAGGGCGTGGGATCAGCCAGCGCCGGGTTGGGATTGTTGCTCTGGTCCCGCAAATTTGCCCCGCCAGTGGAATCTATTCGTTGGCCGCGGTAGAGATTTCCCGAACTGTCCGTAGGAAAGTGATGATCGCAGAAATCCGAATCCTGCACCTCATTGCAAACATAGAATCCATAGGCAGGAGCGCCGGTGCCGGAGGCCAGATTGGCACCATTCCAGCGGAGTTGCACGGCACGGGATTGGGCCATCGCCAGTCCCGCCTGCCGATACAACGCGCTGCCCACGAGCTGATACGGCGTGTTCTGCGTATTCAGATTCAGGGCATGAATTCCATTCCATCCCGACTCATTGGTGAAGTTCAAGTTGAAACTTTGCGGCTGAGCGCTGCGACTGCCATTGCCCCGGTTCCGCATGCCGCTGCGGTAACGAAGTTTGGGGCCGGTCCCATCATTGCTGATGAGGGTCGTGTTGAATCGGGCGTGGCTGTAGGTCTGATCATTCGTCTCCCCGGCATTGAAGGGGAAGGGTGGAGCGCCCGAGTTGGAATTTATGTTGGCCAGCTCGGTCCGATCCGCGGCTTTCATGATTGTGCGATAAATCGGCTGAGCCCCCGCATAAACCGTGTCATCCACCTGGTAAAGACAGTTGCAATACTGGCCAAATGTCCCGGTGTAATCCTTCGCGGCGGCCGGCCAAGTCCGGGAATGGGCCGTGGCATCCACAGCCTGAAAATAAAACTCGACGATCGTTCCATTGGCCTGGGCGGGCAGCAGCACGCCGAACACACCGTCCCCCGCCCCACCGTCGCCATGCATGCCATCATCAAACATGGGGGAGGTCGTGAAACTCCCCGCCCCATCAAGCCTCCAGTGCAGCGCGGCGGTGATGGCAGTGCCATGATCGTCCAGCATCTTCGCGTAAACAGCCACGGCATCACTGTGAGTCGGGATCAGCGGAAAATGCGCCGCCCCGGTGATGATGGGTGCAATGTCCGCCGCAGCGACCGAATTGGCAGCACCCGGCGTGCCTGACACGGTAGTGCTGGGTTTCCAATTTTGCCCCACGGAATTGTCGAAGAGGGCACTCACAAGTTCGAGCGATTTCCCGCCACCATCCGCCTCGCTGCTCCAGCCCCAGCCCCGATGTCCGAAATCTGGCGGATGATCCCGCTCCCTTTGACCCCAGTCGCCGTCGTCGGCATAATCCACCTCATCCATTTTGACCAGCTGGGCATTGCGCAGGGTGAGCGTGTTCGAACTGTTGGAAAGTTTCCCCACCCACCCGGCCACATAGTTCGTTACCCCGGGATGCATTGCGGTAAAGGCTGCTCCATTTGCCGCCACCACCAGATAACCGCCCGCAGGAATGGAGACAGCCGGGAAGGTAAACGCCACCCCGCTGGTAAAACTCCAGTTTGTAAGGACCACTGGAGCATCGCCACGGTTGTAAAGCTCGATGTATTCCTCCGCCGGATTTTCCGAGGCAGGGTGATACATGATTTCATGGATGACGACTTCAGCGCGAACCGAAGCTGTAGCCGCGAAAGCGAGCCATGGGAACAAAAACGCACGCGGAGACATGATGGGGGAGGGGTTGGCTCGAAATTCCATCCTGAGGGGCATTCCCGCAGGCAGATCGAACAGCGCCCCATGCTATCCCAATCGCGGTTCCCGCGTCAATAGCTCCCTACATGACAAAACGGACATCTGCGGCATGCCTCCTGGCTTTCATAGCGAGGAATCGCATCACAAGCTAACACAGCTCTGAACCTGCTGTCACCTGTCCTCACGCCGGAAGACGTCGGAGAAAGGCCCCACAGAAAAGCCTAGAGCAGATTCTGCTCCTGAAGTTTGCCCAGAAACCAGAAGGCAAAGCCCACGAGCAGGGCGACGAGCAGCAGCGCGAGCAGCGCCTGCTGGCCGCGGGCCTGGCGGATGCGTTCCTGATGGATGCGCGGCAGGGCGTGCGTGACGGCGCGGTGCCGGTATTCCTCCGGCGGGGGCAGGGTGTTCCAATTTCTCAACCGCGTGGCTTGATAGGCAGCGGGCAGGGCCACGATGCTGCATTCGAGTACGGAGAGTTTCTTCTGCACGGTTTGCTCCTGGCGGCGCAGGGCCTTGAGGCGGGCTTCCATTTCAGCAGTCTGTTTGCGCGATGCCTTGCGGGTGTTTCGGGTATTTTGAGCCATGGCAGGAATGGGTTGGTGAGAACAGCAGAGAGGCGGGACTAGAAGATAAATTTCGCGAGCACAAAGAGCACGAGGACGAGGATGAGCGGAGCGGCGAACGCCAGGCCGTAGAAGGCGCACTGGAGGAAGGCGGCCTTGGTGAAGCCGGTGGGAAGCAGGGGTTTGGCGGGGGCAGTCTGGTGCGCCGCCGGGGTCTGGACCGTCGGTGCCACTACAGCCTGGGTGAACGCCTGGAGGCGCGTCATGCTGCGGTCGTATTCCATTTTGGCGTCTTCAATCACGCAGATCGCACGGGAAAGTTCCTGGCCGAGGTTATGCCGGCTCCAGTCTTCGGGAGACAGCCCTTGAACTGCCTCCATGTGTTCGGCAAAGCATTCGCGCATCATGATCATTTGCTCGATCTTGCGGCGGCTGTCAGTCGATTCACGGTCGAGCAGGGCTACCGCTCGGCTGAGGCGATCCACCATTTCCGTGCGTCCCTGCATGAACTCCTGCTGTTTGCGACGCAAGTCCTCGAGGGCGTGCTTTTCGCGCTCGATATCGTCGGCCTCTTTTCTGAGAAGCGTCAGTCTATCCTGGGCCAGACGCACCCGTTTGTCCATGTTCTCGTCCATCGGGTCGCCATACAACTCCTGCTCGGGATTGAAATCGTCGTTGGGATCGTAGTAGTCCAAGCCATGGGTGTCCATTCGTTGTGAGACTGGAACGGTGTCGGAGGAGACCGTGACGTTGTGCTGGTGAGTTCTGGCGGAGCGTCTGGTATTTTCAGTCAATTTGGACATGAGGCGAGGTAGTGAATTGATTAGGAGTAATTAATATTACAATTTTCCTAAAAGTTCCAGTCTTTTTATCTTCCTCAGGCTCAAAAAAATGGGCAAAATGGTCGTAAGTGCCGTAACGACAATGATCCCGACACTGCAAAAAATCGTGAGCATGCCGGATATTTTTTCAAAATCCGTCCCGGATGGACGCATTTTGAGGACGGCGGGGGTGGCGAACAGCGTTAGAAATACGAGAATAAAGAGGAAATTGAGAATCAAACAGAGCGTGCCACCGAACCCGGAAACGATCTTGGAGGGATTAGCTTCATTGAGATTCGGGAAGAGCACCCCGAGCCCGAGGGACAGCGAGGTAAGCCCGAGACTGACCATGCAGATGCCGGCCACGAACCGGAAAATGGTCGGCCAGGGCAACTGAAGCCGTGTTCCACTGATGAACATGAGCGTGGAGGTGAGGATGGCGATGCTACCGGCGAACAAGCCCAGCTTGATCCAGAAGACCCGTGTCAGCGGGAATGGGGCCAGTCCCACGATCCAGAGCCGGCGGCCCTCGAGGCTGAAGAGCGGGAAGATGAACCGGGTGCAGAGGGTGGAGACGGCGAGGCACGAGACGCCGAAATTTAAGAAACTGATGAGCCCGACCCAGAAGGGATCATTCGGGTCCGCCGTGAAGTGTTTGAGATTGAAGGAATAGAGGAAAAGCAGACCGAACAGCACTGCCGAGGGAATCCATTGCGTGGCATCGCGAATGTATTCGCGGGCGTCCTTCTGGAGCAGCGCGGCATTGACCCGGCCCACGCCCAGCATTTGCCAGGGATTCCATTTCAGGCGGGCATCGCCGGGGGCTTCGATCCCGGCGCGTCTTCCCTTGCGCCGTGTCTTGGCGGCGCGGTTGGCCTGGCTGACATTCCAACACCTGTAGGTGAAACGGCTGAAGACTTCCACGCAGAGCCAGACCCCCAGCAGCGTGTAGCTGAGGAGCAGAAGGCTGTAGAACAATCCCCTGCCGGCATATCCGCGCGCCCAGTGCAGGAGCATTTCACTCATCCAGGAGCTTGGGAGCAGCGGATGCACCGCGAGTTCCGTGCGACCGAGCACCTGCCGGATCGCCACGCTGGCGCTGGTGCTGGTCTCCTCCGTATTCACCGCCAGATGACGCACGAAGGCGAACGATTCCACGCCGCGATACAGCACCCAAAGTCCAAATCCCCACAGCACCCATTTCCCAAAACGTCCCCACCAGCGGACCATCACCACCACGATGCCCCCGGCCACCGCCGCCGGCAGCAGGAGGTAGGGAATGAAGACGAGGATCGATTTGAAGTAATAGCCCAGCGGCGCCTTGAACACTTCGCCAAAAGCCAGCAGCATGGGCGCACTGAGAATCAGCAGGCCCCAGCTGGAAACGATCAACGATTCCATCACCTTCCAGCAGAAAATGGAGCGCTGATTCAGCGGCAGCGTCAGCAGCCAGCTGGTCTCCTTGCCCCGGAATAATCCGCCATAAAGCAGCACCGCATTGGAGAACGTGAGCATTACGAAGAAAAAGAAATACAGCATGTACAACACCCGCTCCACCAGCAGCAGCCCGACCCCCGGCAGCCCGTAGAGGTAGCGCAGGCCGGTGCTGAACATGAAATAGCCGATGATCAGATACCCCAGCAGAAACAACCCAAGTGTCCCCAGCAGCAGTTTGGATTCCCGCAGATTATGGCGGGAGCGGGAACGAAACGCCCGGAGGTTGGCCTTGGCGAGAATCAGGAACTGGGAAAACATGGGGAGATCACACACCATGTCGAAGTCGCGGGGAAATTGCCAGCCTGAATCGCTTTGAGGATTTCTTTTTCCTTCCTTCCGCCAGGTCTACTCCCCCTCCCGCCGGCGAACCTTGCGCGCATGGCTGCGGAGCGAGTAACCAAGCAGGGCCACGACGAGACAGGGCATCCAAACCGTGAGCAATTCAGACTTGATCACCATCCATCCCCTGAGGGAAAAGAACGACACCCCAATGGGAGAGACCTCAATCCATCTCGCAGGAAGGAAATAGCGCTGGGTGGTGAAGGGAGTCATGAATCCAACCCCCAGTCCACCATTCGTCATCGCATCCAGAACCCCATGGGAGATCGTGGCCCCAAAAAGGAACAGCAGGGTCGTCCAGGGTCGCTCCCTTCCCATGCTGGAACCATAACGAAACGTCAACGCCACCAGCACCGCAAACAGAACCGAGTGCGTGAAGCCGCGATGCCCCATCACGGCCCCGTAAGGAATCCCGAAATTGAAGGCGAGAACGTCAAGGTCCGGGAGGATCGAGCAGAGCAAACCAAACTCCATGAGGCGCCGCGGGATGACCCCGCTGCCCAGTGCCACGGCTGCAGCCAGAGGAACCGCCGGATGGGAGAAGATGGTCGCCATTTGCAAAAAAGATGATGGTATAACCGCATTTCGGTGCGCCTAAAGGCAATTTTCGTATCGTGAATTCCCCTCCCCCGGCGTGCAATCGGAAAATCTTCAGGGATCGTCCGAGCCTCCCCCCTGATTTCATCTCCGCCTCCCGCAGGTCAGTAGGAGAAATTCCTTGGTTCAACGACGCCCTCTCCATTACAAGCAGGTCTCCATTTCGGACAAATCCATTCACCTCAATCCATCACCCATGAAACTACCGGTTTTCACTCTTTGCGCACTGGCATCCACCAGCCTGTTGACTTTTGCGGATGTTACCGTTTCCACCTTATTCAGCGATCACATGGTCATCCAGCGTGACATCGCCGCACCGGTGTGGGGACAAGCGTCCCCTGGTGAAGAAGTATCCGTGCGCCTGGGTGGAGGAATCGCCACCAAGGCCACGACGGATGCCAAGGGGAATTGGTCTCTAAAGATCCCCGCGCAGAAAGCCAATGCCTCCGGTCAGGAACTGGAGATTCGCGGCAAAAACACCGTCGCCTTCAAGGACGTGCTGGTGGGTGATGTCTGGGTCTGCTCCGGGCAATCGAACATGGAATGGACGTTGGGCGGCTGCAACGCCCCGGACGACATCAAGGCCGCCGACTTCCCCTGGCTGCGCCGGATCAAATTCAATCACGTTTCCCTGCTGAAGCCCTCCATGCAGGTGCCGTCCGGTGGCTGGGAGGCCTGCACACCCCAAACCGCGGGGAATTTCACAGCAGTCGGATTCTACTTTGCCAAACGTATCCAGAAGGAAATCGGCGTTCCGATTGGTCTGCTGGACGACAACTGGGGCGGCTGTCGGATCGAGCCATGGATTCCCACGGCGGGATTTGAAATGGAACCCTCCCTCGCACCGATGCTGGCCGATCTGAAGAAACGGGACGAAGCCTCTGCCAGCCTCCCGGACAATGCTCCTGGCGACGGAGGACAGCCTTCCACTATGTATAATGGCATGCTGCATTGCGTCGTGCCCTTTGGAATCAAGGGGGCACTGTGGTATCAGGGCGAGTCCAACGGCGGCGAAGGTGATGAGTACGCGGCCAAAATGCGCGCACTGGTCGGCGGCTGGCGCAAAATTTGGAATCAGGGCGATTTCCCATTCTATTATGTCCAGTTGGCGAATTTTGAAAAGATCACGGAAGATCCTGCGGGTGGCGATGGCTGGGCCCGGCACCGCATGGCGCAGCTGCAAAGTCTCTCGATCCCCAATACCGGGATGGCAGTGATCATCGATGTCGGCGAAGGTCCGGATATCCACCCCAAGAACAAGTTCGATGTGGGTGAGCGCCTCGCCGCCTGGGCCCTGCACGACACTTTTGGTAAGAAGGACGTGGTGCCGAGCGGACCGCTGTTCAAGGAAATGAAGATCGATGGCAACAAGGCGGAGATCAGTTTCAACCACCTCGGTGGAGGCCTGATGGTCGGCAAAAAGGAAGGCCGTGAACCCACCAAAGCCGACGCCAGCGGCAAACTGCAACGTTTCGCCATCGCCGGCGAGGACAAGAAGTGGGTCTGGGCCGATGCGGTCATCACTGGCGACACCGTGGTGGTCAGCAGCCCGGAAGTACCCAAACCCGTGGCCGTCCGTTATGCATTCTCGATGCATCCCGCCGGCTGCAACCTCTACAACAAGGCAGGTCTGCCGGCATCCCCCTTCCGGACCGATAATTGGTAGGTCGGCAGTGAAGATTGCATCGGCGAGCGGAATCAGTTGAAATCCCTGTATTCAGGGCACAGTTAATGCATCCTATGGCGCTTCCTGGATGCGCGTCATTCTGTGTCCCCCCCGCCATCCAGACTGATTTATCCGCCGCCCCCCTCTCAATGAGTGCCATCTCCGCCCGATTTAATTTAGAATTACTCGAATCCAAATACGACCAATGGAAACGCGATCCACAAAGCGTGGAGGGCAATTGGAATGCATTTTTTGAAGGCTTCGAGATCGGTCTGCAGCAGCCACAACCAAGCGCGGCAACTCCCAGCCGGGAGATGCCCGCGGGTGGTGGCAGCACTTCCCTCAGCAGGGAGGAAATCGCTTTCCGGGCGAAGGTTGTGCATTTGGTGGACAGCTACCGCAGCCTCGGCCATCTCGGCGCGTGGCTGGATCCGCTCAGTGCCCACCCTCCCCTGCCTGAAGAACTGACGCTGGCAGCCTTTGGGTTGACCGAGGCGGATTTGCCGATGGAAATGAACACCCAGTTCTACGCGGACGGCCAGGCCATCAAAGTGGGCGATGCCCTTGATCGTTTGAAACAGACCTACTGCGGGTTCATCGGATTTGAATTCATGCACATTCAAAATCGTGAAGCCCGTGAATGGCTGCGCGAGCGCATTGAGAACCGCCCCTCAGAGGGTCCGGTCGAAATTTCGCAGGTCGCTGGAGCCCTCCGTTCCGTCATGGAGGCCGCCTATTTCGAAAGATTTCTCCATGCCAAATACGTCGGCCAGAAACGCTTCTCCATGGAGGGCGGGGAATCGGCCATGGTCGCGCTGCAGACGTTGTTGGAGGAGGGATCCTCCGGCACCGTCGAGGAAATCATCATGGGCATGGCGCACCGCGGTCGTCTCACCGTGCTGGCAAATTTCCTCCAGAAACCGCTGACCGTGCTCCTCAATGAGTTCAGCGAAAATTTCGTGCCGGATCTCGTGGCCGGGGACGGGGATGTAAAATACCACCTGGGTTACGAGATCAAACGCACCACCGCGGCGGGCAAACAGGTTTCTGTGGTTCTCGCCCCCAATCCCAGCCACCTCGAAGCGGTAAATCCCGTCGTGGAAGGCAATGCCCGGGCGCGTCAGCGCTTGCTGGGGGACACCGTTGAGCGCAACCGGGTGCTGCCCGTCCTGCTGCACGGAGATGCCGCCTTCGCCGGACAGGGCATGGTCGCGGAAACGCTGAATTTATCCCAACTTCCCGGCTACCGCACCGGCGGCACCGTCCATTTGATCATCAACAACCAGATCGGCTTCACCACCAATCCCACCGATGCCCGATCCAGCCGCTATTGCACGGACGTGGCAAAAATGATCGAGGCACCAGTCTTCCATGTGAACGGGGATGAACCTATGGAGGTCCGCTGGGTGACCAGGCTCGCGCTGGAGTTCCGTCAGAAATTCAAACGCGATGTCATCATCGACATGGTCTGCTATCGCCGCCACGGCCACAACGAGGGGGACGAACCCGGCTTCACCCAGCCCGACATGATGAAGGCCATCCGCGCACAAATGCCCGTGGATAAAAAATTCAGCGCCACCACCATCAGCAATGGCTGGCTTACCCAAAGCCAGGTCGATGAGATCTCCCAGTCCGTCCAGGCCCGTCTGGATCACGAATACGAAGAGCTTCAAAAAATGCAGAAACGTGGCAAGGGATCGATGCGCGATGTCTTTGCCGAATCCTCCGCCGTCTTTCAGCCGGAATACTCCCATGCCCCGGTGCCTACCGGCATCCCCCTGGATCGGCTTAAAAGCCTGGGTGAGAAAATCACCGAAATTCCGAAGGATTTTCGCATCCATCCCAAAGTGAAACAAACCGTGGCAGACCGCCGCCGCACCGCATCCCTTGCAGGTGGACCGTTCGACTGGGCGCACGCCGAGCACCTCGCCTTCGCCAGTCTGCTCACCGAACAAATCCCCGTCCGCCTGAGTGGTCAGGATTGCCGCCGCGGGACGTTCAGCCAGCGCCATTCCGTCTTTTACGATACCGAGTCCCGCGAACGCTACATTCCCCTGCAGAATCTTTCCGACGATCAGGCCCGCTTCTGTGTTTATAACAGCTTTCTGAGCGAAAATGCCGTGCTGGGCTTCGACTACGGCTACAGCCTGCGCTCGCCCAACATGCTCATCTGCTGGGAGGCCCAGTTTGGAGATTTTGCCAACGGAGCCCAGGTCATCATCGACCAGTTTATCACGAGTGCGGAATCCAAATGGCAGAAACCCAGCAGCATCACCCTGCTGCTCCCCCACGGCTACGAAGGCCAGGGACCGGAGCATTCCAGCGCACGCCTCGAGCGCTTTCTGCAACTCTGCGCCGAGTGCAATATTCAGGTCTGCAACCTCACCACTCCCGCGCAGTATTTCCATGCGCTGCGCCGTCAGGTGAAGCGCCCGTTTCTCAAACCCCTCGTCATCATGACCCCCAAGAGCCTGCTTCGTGACAAGCAGGCGGTCAGCGCCGAGGCGGATTTCGACATCGGCTCCTGCTTCAAGGAAGTGCTCGATGACCCGGCTCTGCTCACCACGCCGAAGCGCATTCAACGCCTCGTCTTCTGCTCCGGAAAAATCTTTTACGATCTGCTGAACTACCGCAACGAGCACAAGATCACCAACACCGCCATCATCCGCATCGAGCAACTCTACCCGTGGAACGAGGCGCTGCTGGAGGAGATCATCGCGCGGTATCCGGCATCCGATAAAAAATTCATCTGGTGCCAGGAGGAGCCACAGAACATGGGCGCGTGGAATTTCGTCTCCGACCGCATGGAAAAACTGGCCGACACCAAACTTCGCTATGCCGGCCGGGAACGCGCCGCCAGCCCCGCCGTGGGTTCGAAAACCATGCACGACAAGGCCCAGGCTATGGTCGTGGCCAGTGCCTTTGAAAAGTAGGTGCGCTGGGTAAATTTCCTGCCCTCGCGGGAGTCAAACCGGGAATTAGAGCCAGCGGCTACGAGTCCGTAATTGAAACGTGCTTACGCTCTTGTCCATGGGCAACCGCCCGTCGCACATGCCGACGCGAACGGTTTGAAATCCCGTCGATCCATGCTCCACCGATCCTCAAAGCAATGCGATTGATCCGGTTGGATGCCTAGGCAATCAGGTCTGTCACGACCTTGCCCTCGCCAACGATTTCAATTGGTCGGCTGCCGGGGGCCATGAGTTCCTTGTCAGCATTGATGCCAAGTTGGTTGTAAACCGTGAAGGCCAAATCCCCAACGTAGAGCGGATCATTCTCAGGAGCCGCACCGAGCGCATCTGAGGAGCCGTGGACGTAGCCCCGTTTGATGCCTCCACCGGCGAGCAGGATGCTAAAGACGGTTGGGAAGTGGTCGCGACCACCGGTGGCATTGATCTTGGGAGTGCGTCCGAATTCGGAGCTGACCATAACCAGGGTGCTGTCGAGCAACCCACGTTCATCCAAGTCAGTGATGAGTCGGGCATAGGCCTGATCGAAAGCAGGGACGTTGTTCGCCATTTGGTCCTTAATGTTGTCGTGGTGATCCCAGCCACCATAGGTGACGGAGACGAAGCGCACACCGCTTTCCACCAGACGACGGGCCATCAGCAGGCGCTGACCGGCGGGATTGCGACCGTAGGCATCACGCACTTCGGGTTTTTCCGCGGCGATGTTGAAGGATTCGCGGGCCTCGGGGCTGGAGATCAGTTTGTAGGCATCCTGATAGAAGGTGTCCATGGCGCTGATCTTGTCGCTCTTTTCCGTGGCTTTGAAATGATCGTCCACCGATTGCAGAATCGAGCGGCGGCGATTGAACCGGTCCTCGGTGATCCCGCCCGGCAGGCTCAGATCCTGAACTTTAAATCCTGCATCCGCGGGATCGCTGCCGAGACTGAACGGACCGTAAGCCGTGCTCAGATAGCCGCTGCCGGCAAATTCATTCGGGACGGAAGGGATACAGACATAGGGAGGCAGGCTCTTGCGCGTGCCAAATTCATGGCTGACCACGGAACCAATGCTGGGATACTGCAATGCCGGGCTTGGGCGGTATCCGGTGAACATGTTGTGTGTGCCGCGCTCATGCGCTGCTTCCCCGTGGGTCATGCTGCGGCAGATGGAGATTTTGTCGGTGATGCCGGCGGTGTTCTTCCACAGCTCGCTGAGCTGGACGCCATCGACCTTCGAGTTGATGGCCGCATAGGGTCCGCGGTATTCACTGGGGGCCAGGGGCTTGGGGTCGAAAGATTCCTGGTGGGCCATGCCGCCGGGAAGGAAAATGTGGATGACACTCTTGGCCTTGCCCTCTTTGGACTCGTAGAATTTCTGATCCCCGCGGGCCTTCATTTTAAAGAAATCTCCCAGGCTCAGGCCCAGCCCGCTGAGCACGCCGACTTGAAGGAACCCACGACGAGAATGACTGCCTAGGGAAAACGGTTTGGGATAGGGTGATTTATTCATGGAGGTAGGGAGGTAATCTGAGGGTAATTTGGCTGGGTTAGACTCTTTCACCCTGCTGCAATGTCAAGTGTCTCATTGTCCGCCACCACGGGAAGGCGGGGGCACAAAACAGGCAGTCATCCGACTCCCGTTTTCACCGCTAATTCCAACCAAATTCCCGGTGGCGCAATACCCGGCCTCGCGCTTGTTTGCCAGCATGCCTCCCAC
Source organism: Akkermansia muciniphila (assembly GCA_943333275.1). Classification (GTDB taxonomy): domain Bacteria; phylum Verrucomicrobiota; class Verrucomicrobiia; order Verrucomicrobiales; family V1-33; genus JAGNEJ01. Next base: position 34,917 of record CALQSQ010000016.1, on the reverse strand, counting down.
CCTGCATCCCACAGACATTCAAATCATCGGTTCGGAACTCGCCATCAAGTGGTCGGACGATACCGAGGACTTCTATCCCATGGAACGCCTCCGGGCGCTTTCCCCAAGCGCGGAAAACATGGGGGAGCAGGACCTGCTGGGCAATACCTACGGCGGTGACTCATGCGAGCGGTTCCCGGGCGTGCGCGTCACGGGATGGCAGCAGATCGGCGGCTACGCGCTGCTCCTGAGCTTTTCCGACGGCCACAAGACGGGCATCTACAGCTACGCCTACCTTAAGAAAATCAGCGAAGAATAAAACGGTTCCGATCGGCTAGTCCTGCTTTTACCAGAAACGCTCGATCATCCGGGTGAATGCTCCTTTTTGCGATTCAGGAACCGTCTTGCCCTTTTTCTTCTTGGGAGCGTCCAGTTCGGGAGCCCCGGATGCGAGCAGGCGGATGCTCTTCACCTCGACGCGCTTTACCGGCATGTCATTGGTGTCCACGGTTTGACCGGAAATTTTCTCCACCACCTCGATGCCGCGGGTCACCTCGGCGAAGACCGTGTAATCACGATCCAACGCCTTGGCCGTGCGGAGCATGATGTAAAACTGGCTGCCGCTGGAGGACTTGTCAGGATTGAGTTGGTCGTTCAACCGGGCGGCGGCGATGGCGCCGCGCACGTGCTTGCCCTTGGCCTCAGCGGGGATTTTATAACTTGGGCCACCGGTGCCCCAGTTGGTCTTGTCACCGTCATCCTTCGTGAGCGGATCGCCCGTCTGGACGAGGTATCCACGAATGGCGCGGTGCATGGCCAGGCTGTTGTAATAGCCCTCCTTGACGAGTTTCTTGAAATTAGCCACATGTCTGGGGGCGAGATCGGGTCTGAGGTGGATGATGACCTCCTCCTTGGATCCTCCGATGTCCACCACCATGACCGCATCGTTGCCATCGGTCGTGCTGTCCGGAGCCACCTGGTCATTGGCGGAGGCGGTCTCAGCGGAGTCGGACTTGCTGAAGGGGTTGATTTTATTGACCGTGTTTTTGATCGAAGCACAACTGACACACCCGAAGGCAGCCAGGGTCAGCGGAAGGAAGCGCCAGAAGTTCATCATATTCGGGAAGGATAGGAAAGGAAGGACCGTGTCAGGTCAAGTATTTCTAACAGTGATTTGACTAAATAAGCTTTCGACCCGCGGTCCGGTGAGGAGCGGCGTGAGGCTGGCGAGTTGTTCGCGCCGGACATAGCCGAGGGCAAGAGTTTTTTGCGATCCCTCATGCCGGACGGTGCTGGTGATCTCCCCGCAGCTTTTTGAGGAAACACCTTCAGGGCTCTGTGTATACAGCAACCAGCCAGCCTCGGGGGCTGGTCCGGAATGGCTGATGAGTCTGGTCAGATGACGGTTGACATGCCCGACGCTTTTCAGCCGGCTCACCACCTCCTGTCCAATGTAGCATCCCTTGTGGTAATCCACCGCCCAGGATTCCAGCCCGGTTTCCGGCAGCAGCACATCCCCCTGCAACTCTGATTCCCAGGCCGGAATACCATGATCAATCCGCAGCAACTCCGCGGCTTCATGACTCAGACTGGGTGGCGGCAGACTGCCGACCAGGGCCACCGGTCCCCAGACATCCCAGCCATCCAAGCCCAGCCGGTTGCAACTCAGCACGCGGAACGGCGCAGGCAGCGGAGGCGGAAGTTCCAAGAAATGAGCCTGCACTGTTCCGTCCGAGACATCCTCACAAATGACATCGTCGGCAATGATGTATTTCTCCAGTCTTGCCGGGAGAAATTCCCTCAGCGCTGCGGGACCTTCCAAGTAAATGTCATCATCGCCGCCAAGGTGGATGGCCACCAGCGCCTCCAATTTCCCCTTATGATTCGCAACGCCGGACCACTGCACTATTCCCGGTCGCAGCTTCCGAACATCGTTGGTCACCTGCCCGTTAACGTAGCGGAGGCGGTCGGTGCCGGTGAAGCGAAGCCGGACCTGATGGTTGAGCGAAAGCATTTTCAATGTTTGAATTTGGAGTGGGGATGAAGGTGTTCAGCCGCGGCTTTGGTTCTATTGCTGGGAGGTCGCAGATTTTGCCAGCTCTACAAGCACCGCCCCGCTGGCCACCATCGCAAAGGTGGCGGTGACGTGCGTGGCGGCACCATAGCCGCTGGCGCAGTCCATGCGCAGGGATTCGCCGGGCTGGGCGACACTGCGACAGGTGCCATCCGCCCAAGGGAAGGTTTGCGGCTCATCGGAATAAACCGCCAGGACATGGTGTTTCATTTTTCCAGGTCCTGCGAAGCGATGGTTGGACCGCAATTCTGTCCGGACCGCACGCAGCAGGCGGTCGCCTGAAGTGCGGTTGAGGTCATCCAGACGGATGCGCAGGGGGTCCCGCCGCCCACCCGCTCCTCCCATCGTCAACACGGGAACTTTCATCTCCCGGCAGTTCACAATCATGCGCACCTTGATCGCCGCCCGGTCCACAGCATCAACGACATAATGAAACCCCGGCTGGAGCAGCCTTTGAGCATTACTTTCCGTCAGGAATTCCTCCACCGCCTGCACCTTGCATCCAGGCTGGATCAACCGGACACGATCGGCCAGAACCCCGACCTTGGAACGTCCGATGTTGCCATCCAGCGCGGGCAGCTGCCGGTTCACGTTGGTGACGCACACATCATCCAGATCGATCATCGTCAGTGCCCCGATCCCGCTGCGCGCCAGTGCCTCCACCACCCAAGAGCCAACTCCCCCCACCCCGACCACGCAGACGTGCGATCTCCGAAACCGGGCCAGAGCCTCGCTCCCATACAGCCGGGCAATCCCGGCGAAGCGTGTTTCATAATCATCAATCTGCATGTCCGCCATCCTTCGAAATGGCCCCAACTGGTCGTCCTGCCAAATGATTTCGGATTCGAAACAAGAATCCAGGCAGTTTGTTGGTTAGTATTAAAATATCTGCGGCCCAATAATTAGTAATTCCTGAATATTTTGCGAATAAAAGGTTGAATCTGTAATTACCATAGGTTAGGATTCCCAGATTCCTTAATTTTCTCGTGACCAACCGACCCCAATCGTTGATGCTCCGCCCGACCAAAGCAACCACGATCCTTTTGAATGTCCCATCACTGCTCGGTCTGCTGCTGGTCGTGACCGGCGGGGATAGCTGGGGTCAGACGACGTATTCTCCCGTGGTGGGATTCGTTAAAGTAACGGTCAACGGCACCAACTCCGGGTCCGGGGACAATTTTGTGGGTCCAGCCCTGCTGGAAGGGGAAGCCTACCGGGGAGACATTGTGGCAGGCACCCCTGCGGCCTTTACGTTGCAGGCCGCCGATGCCGCCTGGACATCGAATCAATTCGCCACCAACAACAACAGCCATTTCGTGGAAATCGTAGCCAGCACCAACCCGAACGCCGTGGGCCTGTATTCGGATATCGCCAGCAACACGGCCAATACTCTCACCACGACGCTGGACCTTTCCAGCCAATTGGCGGGCGGCGAGACCATCGCCATCCGGCCGCATAAGACCATCGCCAAAGTCTTCGGCGCCACCAATGACTATGCGCTGGGTCAGGGCGCCGCAGCCACTTCAGATACCATTTCTGTCCTCACACCCGGCACCAGTCCGGTCTTCTCCAGTTATTATTACCGTGCGAATCAGACACTGGGCGGAACCGGTTGGCGGTCCACAGCCAACCCGGTGACCGATCAGGCGAACCGCCCCCTGCGGATCGGCGAGGGCCTGCTCATCAAACGCAAGCAGACGGCATCAACAGAAATTATCCTTCAGGGATACGTCCACGAAGGGCCGCTGAGAATTCCGTTGAAAAAAGGCTTCAACCTCGTCGATCCCGTGGCTCCCATGACCGACCAGTCCGCCGCAACCCCCACTCCCGGTCCGGTTTTTTCGCTGGGCGGCATCGCTTCTGACACAAGAATTCCGAGCGTGCTTGACGCATTGCTCCTCAGGGGGGGCTCCTCAACGGCTGACATCCTGAGCATCAGATCCGGGCCATCTTTTACCAGCTACTACTACCGCAGCGGACAAACCCTGGGTGGAACAGGTTGGCGCACCACCACCAATCCGGCCACCAATGTGGAGAACTCCGTTCTGCCCGCCACCGCCGCCTACTATTTCCAAATCCGCGGCACCGGCGGCGACTGGGTCCGCCCACAACCATTCAGCCTTCCCTAACTACCCTCTCAAAAACCACCAAATACGACCATGAAATTCCAACTTCCCCTGTTAAAAATCTCCGCCTGCGTACTTGCTTTCGGCTCCTGCCAGCTTCAGGCGGACTCCGTGACCGCAACCTACTCCGCCCAGGATGATGGCAGTGCCCTGGCGGACAGCACGGGTGTGTTTCTTGGAGTCGGGGCACTCGTTCGCCTTGGTTATTTTGACGCCAGCGTGGATTTCGCCACGATGAACACCAGCCTCACCACGCTGGATACCCATTTCACGGAACTGGCCCATATTCAGGTTGGATTCTTCGACGGTGAAACCGTTTATGAAAATACCGCCAACCCGCCAACCCGCACGGATGGAACCAACATGGGACTGGATGGGTATTTTGCCGGCAAAGTCACGCTTGATCCGGTGTTTCGCGGTCTGAGCAGCACGCGCATGTACATGTGGGCTTTCGATACCCCATCCCTTGCCACAGCCACCTCCCATGCGATTTTTTCCGATAATGACTGGCTGCTGGGAACCACCGGGACCACGCTCTTTGAACTCGGCACTGCGGATCCTCTCGACAAGAACGATATTTACTACGCCGCACGCGGAGTCGGTCTCTCCACGCCCGCCTTCCCTGATGCCGATAAAAATATCGTCAACATGCTCATCCCGGTTCCGGAGCCAACCACCTCCCTGGCTGCATTGGTCTTTGGTCTCGGTTTGATGTTCCAACGCCGTCGTTCCGAATCGTAACCGCATGCAACGTTCCCTCGTCTGCCTCTTCGGATTGTGCATGGGAGTGGCCAGCGCCAACCCTTCCCCGTTCACGCTCACCTGGAGCGCACAGGAATCCGGGTCCGCACTCTGCCTCGCGGACGGCACCCCCCTGGCATCCGGGCGGAAAGTCCGGCTCGGGTATTTTGATATTTCCCCGCAGGAAATCCAATCGCACTTCACCCAGCCCGCCTTCCTGGCGGCTCACTTCCACATGCTGGCGGAAGCGGAGATTGGATCGTTTGAAAGCCAGACCTTTGTGGGCTTTCCGGAACTCTCCACCAGCGGCGTCCGTTTTCCCCAGGCGGTAAGCAGCTTTGCTTCCAGCATTGTTTTCACGCCATCAACCGAATCCACGGAAATGGACGGCAAGCGTTGTTATGTCTGGGCCATGGATGCTGCGACTGCCGAAACCTCCGTCCAGCATGGGATTTTTTCACATTCCTCCTGGGTGCTGAATTTGAATACCTTCGGCACTGGCCAGTGGGACCTGAGCCAGGTCGCGGCCACCAATCCGGACGATGTCCTCCTGGGGAGCCGTGGTCCCCAAATCTCGGCGGAGGTGGGTGGCACGGTGCTGCGGATGACGAATATCTCTCAGGAGTCGCTTGATCAGGCGGACGACGATCAGGACGGCGCCATTTTCCTCTTGGAAACCGCCTTCGCCATGGATCCCACCACCCGAGACTCGCAAAAACTGCCGCAAATTGCCCTTCGCAACGCCAAGCCGTGCCTGGAATTCGAGCGCCTGTCCGGTGGTCAAATCGCGGCGGACGGATCCTACATCGCCAATGGCCTGCGTTACATCGTGGAAACCTCGCAAAACCTTCAGGATTGGCTGCCCTATGACACCAGCGGTGCGGCCGTCCTCACCACCGTTCCCGGGTCCAGCCCCGACACGGAGGCCGTCTCCATTCAGTTGCAGCCTGCTTCGGAAACCGCCGACCTCCATTTCGCCCGGGTGCGCATCGAGCGCATTCCGTAAATTTCCCGCTAGGCGATTTGGGCTAATTCGCCTAAGCTCGGGCATGCGGACGCTCGTCATCCTCATCGCCTGTCTCGGGCTTCTACCGATCACGGCCTCAGCCCAGGAACCTGCGGAGGAGCCGATGGAATCCGTGCCGCCTTCGCGCGCCCGTCCCAGGGATGTCCCCCGCACCTTTTCCACCGAAAGCCAGTTTACCGTCTATGGCGCCAACGGCGATCTGCGCGTGGAGGCCTTCCGCCTCGCGGAATCAACCCGCAAGACCCTCCTCGCCACGCTCGCTCAGAAAACCAGGCTCGGAAAAGTCAACGTGGACAAGGGCCGCATCCCCATCGTCCTCGAACTCGATGACCGATTCACCACCGGCCGGGACATCGTCAAGGGCAGCATCCGCCTGATGCCGGACGATTCCATCAACTTCCACCTCCAGATCGCCGCTGGCGGAGGCCTGAATGTGCCGGTGGTCACAGAGGAACTCGTCCGCTGGCTGCTGGTGGACTTGATGATGCGTCGCGTGCGGGCGGAAAATCTCGCCAATGCCGGGGAACTCCACCTCCCCGACTGGCTTCACCAGGGCATCCTGGAACTCATGAGTTACCAGAACCGGGGCCGGCCGAGCGAAGTTTTTGCCAGTGTCTTCCGACTGGGCAAGACCCTGACCATTCAGGAAATCCTCAATGCAGACACCTCCGGAATGGACGGCGTCTCCACCACCATTTACCGCGTTTCCTGCAGCGCCCTCCTGCTCATGTTGCTGGATCAGCCCAACGGCGCCGAGAAGCTCATCGCCTGCATCTCCGACCTCCCCGCCAACCAGGGCCCCATCTCCCGGCACCTCGAACACTATTTCCCCATCCTCAGCGGATCGGAAAATCAGCTGGAGAAATGGTGGAGCCTCTCCCTCGCCACCATCGCCCAACCCACCCGCATGGAACTCATGACCATGCAGGAAACAGAGTCTGCACTCACGGAGGCGCTGCAGGTCACCTACCAGCCCCCGGCCCCGCCTGCTGAAAAAGCACCGAGTAAATTGCTAAACATTCTGAAAAAGAAACCTGAACCGACTGCTGAGACCCCGGACGCCCCCCCACCCCCTGCCGAACCCATCAAGGCCTCCATTGAGGATTTCGCCCCATTGCTTAAACAGAAGGACATCCACGCCATCACCCAGCAGGCCCTGCTCGCCCTCACCAAACTTTCACTGCGCGCTCACCCGTTTTACCGCGGCATCCTTGAAGAATACCAGAAGGAGATCGCGAAGATCCCGCAGCGCAAGACCTCAGGCCTGACGGGGGCTTTTGCAGACCTTTCCAAGCGTCGCGCCAAAATGATGGAAGATGCCCGTGCCGTGGAGGATTACCTGGATTGGCACGAAGCCACCCAGCGGGAATCCTTCAGCGACAGCTTCCGTCAGTACTTGCAAACCGCCGAACAACTGGAGCATCCCCCCGCGTCCAGACGCGATCCCATCTCCCGTTATTTGGACGCCATCGAAAAGGAATACAAATAGCCGCGGCTCAATTTCAATAAACCGGCGAACCATCCCTGTTCACCAAGTCACTTTTCTCGGGCTTGATCCCAAGTTCCGCCGCTTCGGCACCATAAGTGCGGCGCAGCGAGCCGTGTAGTTGCAGCAGGTGTGTCTCCAGACGCTCCAGCACGGCAACGATGGCTCCCTGGAAATCGCCCGCAGTCAGTTCCTCGCGCGCATGCTCGAGCGTGTCCGTAAGGTGCTGTGCCGACATGAACGGCTCCAGTCCATAACCAATCATCAGACTGGCCCGGCGACCCGGCGCATCGATCGTCAGCAGAATGTCCCGGTTCACCGCTCCTGTCGAGACACTGGCGCAAACTGTGCTGCGATTGAAGATCCAGAAGGCATACAGATGCAGCGGAACCTCCGGCTTCACCTTTTCAATCAGAACCGTAAATCCAATCTGCGGGAATTTCTTTTCCAGACGGGAAATTGCCCCCATCACACGGCTGCGCTCCTTCGTCCGCAACCGTCCATGCTCATCGGAGATGCCCTTCCGCACCTTTGGCACCGATCCCAGATACTGGTCTAATTTGGGCAGGGAAAACCCGCAGTGGCTGCATTCGACAGTCTCCTCGTGGCAGGGGTTTTGGCAGAAAGGACAGCGCATGGGTCGGTTGCTTCTTCTTCCCTTAACTACACGTGATCCTTCATCGGCGTCGAGAATAATTTTCGGAAGGTTTGAAGGCCGAACTTTTTTAGCCCCTCGCCTGAACCGCACGGGCCAGAACCTGCATCGTATCCACGGTCTCCGGCCATCCAATGCAAGCATCCGTGATCGACTGCCCGTAACAAAGCGCCTGGCCGGTCGCCGCATTCTGTTTGCCGGCCACCAGATTGCTTTCAATCATCACTCCGGTGATCGCGCGGTTGCCCGCCGCAATCTGTTCCGCCAGCGCCGCTGCCACCAGGGGTTGATTGCGGTGATCCTTGTTGCTGTTTCCATGGGAGCAGTCCACCATGATGCTCGCGGGCAGTTTCGCCTTTTCCAAAGCCGCCGCCACCTGAGTCAGGTGCTCGGCGGAGTAATTCGGACCATCACTGCCGCCCCGCAGAATCACATGGCAGGTATCGTTGCCCTTGGTCTTTACGATCGCGCAATCCCCCTGCTTGGTCACACTCAGAAATTGATGACTGTGGCGGGCGGCCTGAATCGCATCGATGGCAATGTCGATGTTCCCCTTTGTTCCATTTTTAAATCCCACCGGCATCGATAGGCCCGAAGCCAGCTGCCGGTGGACCTGACTCTCAACCGTCCGCGCTCCGATCGCTCCCCAGCACACCAGGTCCGCAATGTATTGCGGCGAAATGGTATCGAGAAATTCCGTCGCCGCCCCCACCCGGCGCTTCGTCAACTCCAGCAACAATTGGCGGGCCAGATCCAGCCCGCGATTGATGTCATGGGATTCATCCAGTCCCGGGTCGTTGATATAGCCCTTCCAGCCCACCGTCGTGCGTGGTTTCTCAAAATACACCCTCATCAAAATCACCAGTTCCTTCTCATGCCGTTGCTCCTCGGCCCGCAGCAGATCAGCATACTCCAGCGCCGCCGCCTCATCATGGATCGAACACGGCCCCACCACCACTAGGAGTCGGGGATCTTTCAATGCCAGCACATTGGCAGTCGCCGCACGCGTTTCCGCCACAAACTGCACGTCCGCGGGCGCAGGCATCCATTTCTCGATCAGGAAATCTGGCGTGATCAAGGGCAGGGTGGCTTCGATCCGAACGTCGTCGGTGGGAATGGGGGCGTGCATGGCTGATGGGCGGAAAAGGAACGCGAGGTTGCGACCAACCCGCAACCCATGCAAGCAGCAAATGATCGTCCCGCCACTTCCCGCCCCCCCCCTATTTGCCCAGCAACCCCCGCCCCCGCAGCCATTTCTCAAACCGCGGCATCCACTCCGCCGCCACATCGCCATGACCCGGCAGCATGCCGTAACCGTGACCTCCCTTTTCCCAGATGTGAAGCTCTCCCTGGACTCCCGCGGTGATCATGCTGGAATAAAACTCGATGGAATTGCGTGGAGGCACCGCGCCATCATCATAAGTGGAAACCAAAAACGTGGGCGGCGTTTTGGCCGTGACCTGGCGGTGTGTATTGCAGAGCGCCAGATATTGGGGATCGGGATCCTTGCCCAGTAGGTTGGTTTTCGATCCGCCATGGCCAAATGTTTCAGCAATCCCGATCACAGGATAAATCAGCGCCGCAAAGTCAGGCTTGTGCGCCATGGTCTGAAACACGGCGGGATCTTCGCCTATGAGTTGCGTGTCAAAAAGCGTGTCCACACACGACGCCAGGTGCCCGCCGGCGCTGAACCCCATCACACCCACACGGTGCGGATCAATCCTCCAGACGGCGGCGTGCTGCCGCGTGAGGCGCATGGCCTGACGCGCATCCAACAGAGGAATGGGAAACAGATAGGTGCCCGGTTGTTTGCTTGAAATGCGGTATTTGCATACAATGCCCGCAACTCCAAAAGCATTGAGAGCCTCAGCTATTTTATACCCCTCATGGTCAATCGCCAGCATGCCATATCCACCCCCCGGACAAATTACGACCGCCGCTCCATTGGCTTTTTCCGGCGCAGGTAGAAAGACCCGGACGTCCGGCATTTGCACGTGATCCACCCGCACTATCGGATCCTCCGGCTTCTGATTGAGAACCTCCGCGACGCTGGAAAGGGGCACCCCGCCATCCGGCTCCCCGTCATAAAGCGGCAGGACAATGGGATCGGCGATCAAGGGAGTCAGCAGGAGCAGCAGGGGAAGGAACGCGGTGGTTTTCATGAGAAATGATCCTCACGGCAGCCAACGTAAAAAACAAGCGCGTCAATGCGGAAGGCCGCCCGGGACCGAAACCACGCCTGGATCAGCTGAGTGCAGGAATCCGTGAAAGTGAAACCTCATGGCTGCGTGACAATCGAGTGCCACGCAGCCATGAGTTGCTTTTGGGGCAACACTCCAGTCAATCACGCCCCCTCATAGCCCATATTCGGGGGACGCACTGAACTAGGGGTGCTGAAGTATGAAGAAACATCTTTCCTTCGAAGCGGGCTTAACGGACTTGCGATCCAGGCTGTTTGTCACGGCATCCGTCGAAGCAGTCCAGGTAATCAGATCCGTGCTTTCCATGAGCACCCAGCCATCCGCACTGGCTGGCCAGGAAACTGTCATTTGATTACTTTCGGCAGAACTTTGGATAGTCAGATTGGGCAGGAAACTGGCAGTCAGCGTTAACGGACCTACGGCATTGAATGCGTAAGTTGGTGATAAACTCACCAGAGTGACCCCATCCCACCATCCTGCAAACTCCCAATCCACCGATGGCACGGCACTGAGCGTGACCGTAGTTGCATCCACATAATGACCACCGCCTGTCACAGTTCCACCATTTGCAGACGTTGACGTCACGGTAATGAGATGACCGGCAGGGATAAAGTTCGCCTCCAGGGTGCGGGAAACACTTCCCATGGTGAAACTCAACCCTGGTTCGGTGCCTAGGATAACTCCCCCCTCCGTCCAGTTCACAAAATCATATCCCAGTGAAGGCATGGCCTGCAAGTTCACTAACGATCCAGCAACGTGGACTCCATCACCAACAATCGTGCCGCCCATTGCAGGAAGTGCATGTGTCGTAATGACTGGATCAACTGGCTGGGACAATCCAAGCACAAAGGGCGAGAGACTGGTGGTGCTAACGGAAAGGGTATGGGCAACCGTATCCACCGTTCCCGTCAGTTTCTCCCAAATGGTTCCGTTGTAATGGTAAATGACGAGGTGGCCCTCATCCGTGCCAGCAGGCAGTAGCACCGGATTGTAGGCAAATTTGAGATGGATGAGGCCGGAATGGGCACCATTGTATTCCAAATGCCAGATTTGCGTGGATGCCACGTTCGGTTCATTGAAATTGGGCATTGCAAATTCGCCGGAGTTTTCACGCTCAAACATTTCGTCTTCGTCGGCTTCAGCGTAGTCACCAAAGAAGGTGCCTTCCGCGGTTACATCATCGATATCAAAATCAACTCCTCCCACATGGGAAGATCCGCCATTGCAACTTCCTCCTCCGTGATGACCGCCACCCGGATCCACGACGGCAGTGACCTTCGTTCCGGTGAGCAGACTGAGCAGGATATCAATGCTTGTGAACTGACCAGCGGCCAGATTTCCGACCGACCATCTTTGTCCTCCGGCTACCCAGCGGTCACTGGGGGCGAAATAATCCCGGCCCTGGCGGACATCATACGGCGCTCCCTGCCAGTTGGCTTCAATGGAGAGATGCACACCATCGGATGGTTTGCCATCGAAGTGATTGTCGATCCCATTTCCATCAATGCCGTAGTGGCCGATTTCAAAGGCAGTGGGTGCAACTTTGGAATGGAAACAAATGTAGTCCTCAAGCCCCGCAGTTGAACTACCGCTGCCCACCGCATTGGCATCAATTCCCGCCAGGGTCGTATCGTAACGATACTGGCTGAGCTTGCCCACGTAGGCACGATTGTCGTAGACTCCACGCTGGGAAATGAGCCCATGGATCATCTGGAAGATCTGGATATTTGTAATGGCCACACCGCTAACGTTTCGCACGCGGTAACTTTCATTGAGGACGTATCGATTGCTGTCGACGGAGCCTCCCGCACCACCGGTGCCCGCCGCCGAAGTCCCCATGGGGGTTCCCGTCACTGTATCCAACATTTCAAAATGAAGTGTGATTTCGAGATCATCATTCGCGATGATGGACTCTGCGATCGGCAGCCCATCGAGATTAGATCCCACGAGATGAATGCCGCTCACAACGCGAAACGTTGAGTTGCTGCGCCAGTCCGGATAGAGGAAGTTGGGATCGAGCCAGGTCGGCTGCACATCAACCCCATTGCGCGTGTAGGCCACTGCTGTCGCCCACTCGCCACTTAGATATTCCCGACCTTCAAAGCCCGGTGTGTTGTCGAGCAGGTAATCGGAGTATCCAAAATCGCTCAGGGTGATGTTCCAGTGCGGGTTGGCAAGGAGCATGGATCCACCCGTGCTCCCCAGTGGGCTGACAATCAGATTGTCCATCATGAACTGGGGTGCACCATTGGGGAAATTTGCCAGCTCGATGCGGATGGAATCAAAGGGCGTTCCGGAATTGAACATGAGCAGGCCAGTTGGATGAGAATCCCCAGCCAAAGCTGTTCCGTGACCCAGGGCAGAGCCAACCACCACAGGCGTTCCACCGCTGTTATCAATCGCTGTGAGTAGGAGGTTTGAACCAACGACAACGCCCGGATCCTCCACCGTGGAAAAGTTAAACGATACGCCCGTCACCGACTGATCAAATTGCACATCAATAACAGTTCCCTGGCTGGCCGATGGAGCGATGAAATGAGCGGCAAAATTTGCAAGAATCTTACCCGAACTCGCCTCTGTTTCGATGGTGGGAGGCGCTCCATTTGGGGAGCTGAATGATGCTGTAAGTCCTCCCACGGTCTGCGAAAAGGGCATGGTCGCATGCAGCGCGAGTTCCGGGAGTCCGCTGTCGAAATTAAAGTGTACTCCCGCAAGCACCGTCGAAAAGTTCGCGGTAAACTCTCCACTGGAGATTGGAGCGAAGGTAAAGCTGGGATTAGTACTCACCTCCACGCCATTACTGTCCGTCCAGTTAACAAAACTGTATCCAACAGTGGCGGAAGCCACGAGAGTGATGTTCTGTCCGGGGGTAACCTGACCAGCACCTAGCACCTCACCTCCCCCGACCGGTTGGGCCGAGCCTGTAATTGTGTAAGAGGGTGAAAAATTGGCCACGAGCGTTCGTGCGGCTTCCACCGTAAAGGAGTAGGCTGGCTCCGTACTCACAATGGCCCCGTCCTCCGTCCAATTTCTAAAGACGAAATCAGCCTCGGCAAAAGCCTCGACTGAGGCGATGGACCCGGCCGGATATTCCCCATCTCCCAAGACCACTCCGCCGAATGCGGGAATACTGCTCGCGGTAATCGTCACTGCCTGCACAAAATGCGCCTCTAGGTCGCGATCCTGGGCCGCCCAGAAAGTAAAGACGGGATCCCAACTGGCCGGCTCCACCTCACCGACATCATACCACCCCGCAAAGACAAAACCGGGGTTTGCCGTGGCCGATACTGTCACTTGACCATCGATTTCATACCCTCCATCGCCGGTCACCGCCCCCCCGTCTGCCGGCGTTGCTGCGGTGGTGATCGTCACGCCGTTGTCCATTTTGAAATGAGCAACCAGAGTGCGTGGCCCTGTCACATTGAATGAATAGGTGGTATTCGTGCTGACGATCGTTCCATTTTCTGTCCAGTTCGTGAAGGTATAACCAAACTCCGGAAATGCTTTCACTCTGGCGTTATCTCCAGTTTGATATGAGGCACTGTCCACCTCCGTTGTGCCACCCACGACCGGTACGGCGGAGGCGTTTATGACAAAATCTTCGACGAATTTCGCTTTCAACGTCCGATTGTTGGTGACAGTAAAAGTATATGCCTCGGAATCACTCACGTTGGAGTTGCCCTCCAGCCAACGCAGAAATTTGTAATGGGGATTCGCGACGGCCACGACAGTGACACTGTCGCCTGCTCCATAAGTGCCGCCCCCCGTTGCGGTGCCCCATTCTGCAGGCGTGGAACTGGTGGTTATGGTTTTGGCAGTGCCCGTTACTAGGAAGGTGGCCACGAGTGCCTTGTTGGAATTCACATTGAAGGTGTAGCTTGGGGACGAACTCAATTGCGTTCCACCTGCGCTCCATTTCACAAAGAAATATCCGGCGCTGGGCGTTGCCGTTACAGTCACGCTGGAGCCGCTCAGGAAACTGCCGCCGCCGCTGACCGTGCCGCCTGCAACCGGACTGGCGCTCGCACTGACGGTGTAGGTTGGCAGCGGAGCAAAGTTGGCCACCAACGCACGGTCTGACGTGGCGTTGAAGGCATAGGTGGCGGAAGTGCTGACCTGCAGGCCCCCTTCAGTCCAGTTCGTGAAACCAAAACCAGCATTCGGCGAAGCCACCAGTGTGACGGTTGCGGCATCATCCACAATGCCTGCGCCTGTTACAGAGCCTCCAGCCTCAGGCAGCGCACTTCCGGAAATATTCCATTGGGGAACATCCAGTCCGAAGTTCGCCACAAGCGAATGATTCACATCGAGTATAAACGTGTAACCGGAAACCGAACTAACTGCCGTGCCGTTGTCGGTCCAATTGAGGAATCGATACCCAGCATTAGCCGTCGCATTCACTGTGACCTCAGCCCCGGGCGCAAAAGATCCGTCTCCGGTTGTGGTGCCAGCCCCCACGGGCGCGACCGTGGAATCAACGAGATACGATGGCGGTAAATTCGCCAGGGCGGGCGCGATTGATAATGTGTAATTTTTTACCACATCGTCGTTGAAGCCATCCGAAGCAGTGACTTTGAATTGGAACTGACCACTCGTCGTAGGCGTGCCGGAAAGCACTCCTGTCACCTCATTGAAACTCATTCCTGCGGGGAGCGGACCATCCATGGTGCATGAGAAAGGAAGCGATCCCTGAACAACTATCTTGCGCGCCGCAAAGGAGGTGTTCACCTTGCCCTCGCCTACGTGATCGATCAAACCGACCCCCGCATCAACGTCCACAGCAGCCATTTGAGCACCGGTGTATTCGCCCACGACTTCCAAGGTGGAAAGGTCTACTTCCACACCGTTGACGGTTTTAATCCCACTGCCGTGAATTCCATCAGCATCCACATTATCAGCCATCGCTTCGCCAGTTTCGTTGTCGAGCGGACCTGTGTATTTGTAAAATTCGTAGCGGCGCGTGACAACCTCGTCCCCACCCGGAAGGTCCTCCGCCTGAGCGGGCTTCTTGCCATTCTGACCTCCATCCGCCGCACCGTAATCTTTTTGCAGGAGCTGCCATTCTGTTTCGACCTCATCAGCCTCGCCATTCTTCCAATCCTTTTTCTCGGGATGATCTGCATCCTCCGAGACCAGTTCCCGGAGTGCCACTTTCTGATTGTTGTGCGAGACGGTGCGGATCTCCTTCATCCAAACCGCTTTCCCGAACTCCTTTGGTTCAGGAGCCTCGGGTGGCGGTGGCGCAATGACCGCCTGAACCTGCGCTGGAACACCGACGGCTGGCGGATAATAGGTAAAGGAAGGTGTCGCGACCTGGACCACACCCCCATGGATCAAATTTCCTGAGCCATCATCGATCAGCCAGTTGTAATGAATAGGACCCACCGCTGCATAATATCCAACCCCAAAATGTTCACCGCCAAAATTCACCGCCGGATTGGTGAACGAATGCCCCTGCGTCGGGGAAATCGGACCGGATGGAATGGCTGTGTAAGAAGCCCATGTCCCCTCCGTATTTTTCTTGCTTGCCCAGCGGATGACGCACTTCGGGTGTCCAGCCACGGAATTGTCCTCGGTGATATTTGGCACGCCGTAGTGGTTGTAATTGTATGTATAGGTAATGCCAGTGCTTGGGCAGTCCTCAATTTCGATCTCAAACCCATGGCATTCATGCCCGGTGTCATTGACAGTGTCGAAATTATTGATACTTCCGTAGGCAATGCTGGCTCTTGCGGAGGCCGTTCCCGCAAGCAAAAACGCCAGAGGCAGGAGCCGTCGAAGATTTTTCAAGGATTCGCGCATCCTTGCAAAGATGCATTGGATATGGGGTTTTTTCATAGAGTGGGGAGTGAAATTATAACGAACGAAACAATGATTTTTTCCTGTTCGATGAGCTTACCACCCAGTTTTAAGGAAGGATAGCAATCCGTGGTAACGAAACGATAGGAATTGTATTTTGATGGTGAGAGACCGACTGATTCTGGCAGCGACACCTGAAAGTTGTGGATTGCCAAAGTGATCCTTGCGCCCCCCCTTAAGGAAGCCGAAGCCTTCCAAGGATTTGTGGATCAAGCTTCATTTCCTTGACGATTGCATCCGCGGAGGCGGGATCATCCTGTTGCCAGCGGCGCAGCACCGTAATCATTTCCTCCTTTTGGGAGGCAGGGTCGGTGATGGCCCCGGCGAGAGTGAGGGCAGCACGGGGATCAATTTCGGCAAGCACTTCGGCGGCCGTGGCACGCAATTTATCGCTCGCGATTCCGGTTGCCTGACTGTTGATCCATTGCTGAAGTTGCTCCGGGGCGGTGACGGTCCAAGTCCGCACCGCATTCTCGAAAGCAGTCTCCTGCTCCTTGGAAGCCGGAAGAGATAGCACCCACGCCACGGCCTTCTCGGGTTCCATGCCTGCCCATGTTTGAGCGATTGAGGGAATAGCGGCTTCGCGAATTTCACCGCTGGGAAATTTCCCAGCCCAAGTCGCCGCAGCCTCGGGGTCCGCTGTGCCCCAGATGGAAAGAAGTGTGGTGGCGGTGTCCGCCTGGGATTTGGAATCCAACGTAGTGATCCACTTGGCAGCCGCTGCGGGATCCTGATCGGACCAGGCACTGACAATGGCATCCGCCAGCGCCTGGCCGCCTGGCAAAGTCGCACGGGACTTGGCCCAGGCGGCGGCTTCCACGGGTGCCTGCTCGGTCCACTCAGCGGCCAGGCTGAGGAGAGCACCTTCGCGAAGTGTTTTATCAGGAAGAGAATCGGCCCAACTTGCGGCGGCGGTGGGATCGATGGCGGCCCAGGCATTCATTAAATTAGTAACAGCCCCCTCCCCCGTGATGCCTCCGGGCAAGGTGGCAACCCAACCGGCCGCGCTGGCGGGATCCTTGCCAGCCCACTGTTCAGCAATGACGGCGAGCGATTGCACTTGCGACGGACCATGGAGATGCTCCACCGCCCAGGTAGAGGCTGCAGTGGGATCTACACCGGCCCAGCCTGCGCAGGCGGCAGCGGTGCACTCGAAAAGCTGGCGGCCCGCTGGAAGTGTGGCCACTTTAGCCAACGCGGACTGGGGATCACGCTCGGCCCAGGCGGAAAACATCGCGATCATAAATTCCGTGCGATCTGAAAAATTGACGATGTTCCGGCTCATAGCCCAGGCCTGTTGGGGATCCTCGGCAACCACGTGGCGTGCCAGATCATGCAGCGAAAGAGAGCGTTCCGAAAAGGAAACGGTGGCAAGCGCATCCTGCAACGAGGGTATAACCGTCGCTGGCGCGGTCGAGATTGAAACTGGCTTCTGCTCTGAATTGGAGGGCAGTGATTCCGTTTTTTCATGCCGGAACCTAGCATCAAGAAATGCTCCGAAGCCTAAGCTAACGATGGCAACCATGAGAAGACGCTGGGAGGAATGTGACATGAGAAAAGGTGGAAAATGGGAAACAATAAATGCAAACCAAGCAGGCCGGGCACCGCCCTGGGGAAAGGCAACACCCGGCCTGGTATTGACGGCTACTCAGATCTAGTGCTGCGAAGCGTCACGGGGAAAAGCGTCATCGGCATTCAGAACTCCATCACCGTCGATGTCAGGGTCTTTGGAGTCGCGGATGCCGTCCTTGTCCAGGTCAGCGTGTTCCGCTTCATCCTCTGCGTCGTCCTCTGCATCGTCGTCGTCGTGACTGCCATCGTGGTGGTGGCCGTCGTCGTCGATTCCGTCGTGATCGCGGTCATCGTCGTCATCGGTATCGGCGACACCATCATGATCGTCATCATCGTCGATGTCGTCGGTTTTGCCGTCGCCGTCATCGTCGTCATCTGCTACTCCGACTTTTCCATCGCCATCGAGATCCATATCTACGGCGTTGGATTTGCCATCGCCGTCGATATCCATTTCAGCGTCCGAGTCATCGGATTTACCATCACCGTCGATATCGGTTTCGTTGAGGCTGTCATCAGCCCGTCCATCACCATCGATGTCCGTTTCTGTGACTGAGTCGTCGGATTTACCATCACCGTCGATGTCCGTCTCCGTCAGGGAATCGTCCGACTTGGCATCACCGTCGATGTCTTTTTCGTTGCTGGAATCGTCAGCGAGTCCATCACCATCGATGTCCGTTTCGGCCACCGCATCATTGTTGAGTTTGTCACCAACGTAGCGTCCTTTGTAAGGGCCACTACGGGCGACGCCACCGTCCACATTGGGATCGCGGCCATTGGGGATTCCATCATTGTCCACATCAGGGTCAACGATGTTGGCGATGCCATCGCCATCGATGTCATTGGCGGAGGGAGCCTTGGCCTGCGCGGATGCGAAGATGAGGCAGGTTGCCGCAGCAACAGTGAGTGCCGTGCGGCGGAAAAATGCCGCCGGGCGCAGTAGTTGTGTTTTCATATAGCGTGTTTCTAGTTTTGGGGAGTCCCCAGTTTCCTGGGGCATGGTTTCCGGCAGAACCCCGCCGGGCGGGTGGTGCGGACCCACCATACAGTGGGCCCGGCAATAATTCCCCATCAGCGAATATGGGGAAAAAGATTTAAGGCGAGAGATTGGCATCGCGTGTCAGGGAGTCGAAAGTTGGAGCCTTGAGAAGCGTTTGGGTCCGGCGGGTGCGGGATCAGTAACTTCCACCCATTCCCATTCAGCCGAGAGCGCAGTCACGATTTCCGCCGCTGCAGGAGGCGAAGTCCAGCCACTCAAGTCCCCAGTAAACTGCGGCAGATAAATAACACCGGACGCAGAGCCGGCGCGCCGCCGCAAGAAACTCATATGGATTGCAAAGTTTGCCCCGCTGCCAGTGTAACGGTGTTCCGGCAATGTTCCTGCCAAGGACTGGGTCAGATATGATACCGAGGTTCCATCGACATATTCAGGACGTTCATTGGTCTGCGGATCCAAGTTCAGTGCGAATTCTGTCAGATTCTCAATCCCGTCACCATCAGCGTCTGCGGTGAGTGCCGCATCAGCACCTACCAAGCTGTTAGAAAGCGTCCAAGCGTTGAAGGCATCTTTTGTGATGAGGAGCACGCCGAGCGATGTCGTGCTGCGGTTCCCAGCGAAGTCCACAAGATCGAATACGATTCTAGCGTTGCCTGAAGGGGCATTCTGGGGAACAATCAGCGGAATAACATAGGTGCCATTCGTTGCCGTGCCTTGAGTTCGGTTTCCACTGCTGAATGGGGTCTGTGCAACGAATTCCTCCACTCCGGCACTCACTGGCAACGCAATGGAAACTGTTCCGTTGCGCAGTCCGGTCAGAGTGTCCGTGATCACCGCCGTGACTTCCACGGCTACCTCCGTGCTTGTGACATCGATGCTAAGCGGAACCCCAGTCAAGGAAACCACCACAGGCTGTGAGGTATCCACGACACCCGTATTTGTCACCGACAAACCAGCGGGCTGCGACGCCGCCATGCTCTGCCAGCCGAATGCTCCTGTCACATAGCGCGAATCAGGATCGCTGGCATTGGTGGCCACGGTTACCGTATAGGGAAAGCTGCCGGGAGGCATGGATCGGGGAATGGAAACCAGGAGACGGTAGGTTCCATTGGTCGCCGTGCCACTGATGCGATCAGCATCAGAGAAGACCATATTCTCAAAGACTCCACCACCTGGTTGGTAGATGTCGAAATAGCCGAAACTCAGCGCGGTTGAAGTGAGGACGCTGAAGGTGATCGTAACGGTTCGGCTTTGCGAAGTCACGTCCGCCAAGACAGGAGAAAACGTTATCGTATTGACCCGCTCTATTGGTAAAGTGGAAGGCGTCATCGCCAGCCTTACTGCGCCTTGCGCACCCCCATAACCATGCACGACAAATTGATATACCGTGCCGATACTGGCTTCAAAACGCACGCGGCTGGAGGTGGTCAGCGCAACAGAAAGGGAATCATCATCATTAGCAACCACGCGACTCAACGCTGTCAGCGAGGTGCCGCGATAAACCGCCAGCACCGTATCAATCGCACTGCCTGTCGTGTGCAGTTCAAACCATCCGGTGGAAGGAGCGGTCCAGGTCCACCATACACTGCATGCGGCGACGCCCTCGGGCAACGGATTCGGCTCGTTTGCCTCAATGCTTGCCTCTATCGTTGTGCCGTCTACATCAAATGCGGCTCCCGCCACCACCGCGCGTGTGGCAAACAAATCGTTTGAAGGCGCAACCGCATGAGAAATGTTTTGCAGGCAAAGGAGTAACATAATCTGGAGAGTTCGAGGCAGCATCGCGGATAGGGATTGTTGAATTCCCGGAGGTTCTTGGTCTTTGGGAGGCGGGCTCTACGGAGGTCCCGGACTGATGCCGGAGAGGTAGGTCACGCCATTTTTTTCAATGACAACGGGTTGATGGGCTGCATCGAAATCAAGCAGCGCTTCATCAGGATCATTCGGGCTTGGGATGAATTTGAGCTGGCCCTGCACTTCATTGCTGTGCAGAACCATCGTCACCTGTCCCCGGATCACTCCCGCGACTTTCACATCATAAACGCCAGCGACGAGATTTTGCAATTCGATGGTCAGGCTGGCCGATCCACCCGAGGAGAGGGAATATTTCAATTTACCTTCAGCATTGTTTGGGGCTGCAGGACTGCGGGCGAGGCTCGACTCCCAAGACTGTTCCGCGGCACCCGGCGTGGGGGCTTGTCCATTGAAATGCTCGATGGCTCCAATGAGAATGCTGAGGGTTTGTCCTGCTGGATTAAAGTCCAGCAGGATCTCGCCGGAACCGCTCGGCACAGTATCGAATTCAATCTGTCCGTCGCTCTCGCCAGCCTCAATGACGATCGTTCCGCGAGAAATGCCACCCACGATCAGGTCATAGGATCCCGGGGCGAAATGCTCCACTTCGACTTCAAATTTGGCACTTCCCGTGGATCGCAGATGGATCTGGGCCTTCGCTGTCGCGTTGACGGGAGCGGCACCGGTGCGGGCGAGTTGATTGGTGAGTTTCTGTTCGCCCGGGCGGTCAGGGGAACCGTCGTCATCGTCTTCCACGCCATCGTTGTTGTCATCATCATCATCGGCATTGGAAACCCCGTCACCATCAGAATCGTCGTCCATGTCATCATTCACCCCATCACCATCCGTGTCGATTTCATCCACTTCGCCGTTGTGGCGGCCATCGCCGTCAATGTCCATTTCGGTAGGATCATCATTGTCGTAGCCATCGCCATCGATATCGTCCTCATTGAGGTCGTCGTCATTGCGGCCGTCACCATCAATGTCTTTTTCAGAAGCGGCATCGTCCGCACGACCGTCGCCGTCGATGTCCAACTCGATGGAATCATCGTTGGTTTTCCCATCACCATCAATGTCATGCTCGGCGAGCGAGTCATCAGCAAGGGAGTCACCATCGATATCTTTTTCGGCAGGGTTATCGTTGTTGAGGTGATCACCGATGTATTTCCCTGCGAACGGTCCACTCTTGGCGACCCCACCATCCACATTGTCATCCAAGGCATTGGGGATGCCGTCATTGTCAATGTCCGGATCCACAATATTGGGAATGCCATCCCCGTCCAAATCCGGAGCCGAGGGGGCGGAACGGATCGGCATGGCCAGCATTAACGTCAGAACCGCAGCGGTAGCTGTGGCGCGGAAGATTGCTAATTTTGAATGGCTCATGACGATTGATTTGGGTGTTGGCGGAAGCATAGCTCTAAATTGGGGTATTCGGCAAATGTTTCACGGTAACGAAATGAAAGGAATTCCAGCGGGGTTATTGAGGGGGCGTAGGGCGGGTGATTCTAAACCGGAGAAACCGCCGAAATTGGGCACTGGAGACCACGGTATCGCACAGCATTACGTTTCGCATTCCCGGGCTGGAACCATCGCCGATCGTGGGTGCCGGACCAGTGAAGGGGCCTCCATTGGCACTGGTGGAGATGATCTCCCAAGGATCGGCTGGATTCGTGGCAGCCTCGAGTGCGATGGTGATGTCATTTCTCGAAGAGTCGCGCTGCAGCGTCAGACTGAGCCTGGAATCGCCTGAAACGTGTACCAAGGCCGGTTCCAGCGGATGATCGGCGGTCAGTGGCTGAGTGCCGAGCGCATATTCCACAAGGTTGTTCATACCATCGCCATCAGGGTCAGCAAGGTCTGCCGCATCTTCAGGAGGGACGTTTTTCAAAATGGTGCCCTGCCAGATCTCAAATGCGGTGGGAGCCCGCACACGGAAGAGCATGCCCCCCCCCTCCAAGCCTCCTCCAGGGACCGCGCCGTAACACCAATTGTCATTACCCGCTGCGATTCCACCTTTGACAGTTTGAGCGAGCGTCAGCGGCCCGGCAGCGCTGCCGGTGGTGCCGGAAAATTCAAATCTGGAGTGAAATATTCCATCCGGGGTGCGCTGGAAAATGGTCCCCTGATCACTGGCCCCTCCGCCCCGCGTCAAACCCCAGAGCGAACCGTCA
This sequence comes from Akkermansia muciniphila, assembly GCA_943333275.1. Taxonomy (GTDB): domain Bacteria; phylum Verrucomicrobiota; class Verrucomicrobiia; order Verrucomicrobiales; family V1-33; genus JAGNEJ01. The sequence continues at coordinate 12,235 of CALQSQ010000016.1, read as the reverse complement.
GCCCCAAGGGATAAGGATTCCGGGGTATCGCCAGGAAGCTCCCCTGCCAGCCCTGTGAAGGAGACGACCACGTTGAAAACTCCACCGGTCGTAAGCGAAAAAACCGTTCCTCCATCCGCCGGACCACCAGCTCCCGTCGTCCCATAAATCAGTCCATCCGCCCCCGCTTTGAGTCCCCCTTGCGGAAGTCGTGGACCAATCGTCGTGAACTCGTAAAGCAGCGAATAAACTCCCCCGGGTGTGACCCGGAACAGCACCCCCTGATCAGCAACGCCTCCATTCGTCGTGGCGCCGTAGAAATCCCCATCATTGCCAAGAGCCAAAGGCCCCTTTGGAAGGCTGCCCCGGACGGCTCCGGCCGTTCCTGAGAAGCTCACCATCCTGGTCCGCACTCCTGCGGCGGTGATTTTGAAAATGGACCCTCTCGAACTGGCTCCACCCTCCCTTGCCACACCGTAAAAATTTCCATCCACCCCTTTTACCAACGGCCCATCAGCGGCAGCCCCCTGGGCATTCGTGTGCTGATTCAGCACCGTGAGTGTCCCGCCAGCGAGTCTGAAGGAGGTGCCTCGACCTGTGTTCCCTCCGGCTGCTGTCACTCCATACATTGCTCCTGCATCCATCAACACGCCCCCCGCCGGCTGATCGCCAAATGTACCGCCAAATACCCCCGCCACCGACAATCCTCCAAAGGCATCCCGTTCCAGCAAAGTCCCCCCTCCTCCTGCACCTCCCGCAGCCATGGGCAGGAACCAATTCCCCAAACCATCCGAGGCCGGAGCTCCCGAGGGCGCCCAGCCAAGTATTCCGCTGCACTCGGCCATGCGAGTGTAGGCACCAGCTGGAGTGATCTGAAAAACCCCGCCATCATTGCCGGGACCTCCGGCACTCGTGGCCCCATAGAAATTTCCATCTCCACCCAGGGTCAATGCCGCCAGCGAGGAAGCGCCTGGCCGCACACCGCTCGTTCCGGTGAATTCGGCAAGGACCGTGAATGTTCCGCTGGTGGTGCATTTATAAACAACTCCCCAACCGGCGGCCCCACCGTTGGCAGTTGTCCCGTAGAGCGCTCCATCGGTGCCCTGCACCACGGCGGCAGAAGGCGTGGAGCCATCCGTATCGAAAAAATGATGCAACACGGAAAGCGAGCCTGACGGAGACATTTTAAAAACAGTTCCAAATCCCTGGGTCCCTCCGGCGGAGCAGGTTCCGTAAAGATTTCCATCCGTGTGGGCCAGCAACCCTGCAAGCGGTTGGGCGCCCAAACTTCCCCCAGCACTGCCTGTGAATTCCACCTCTGTCTTAAACACTCCAGCATCGGTCTGACTGAACACCGTTCCCAAATCCGAGGCCCCTCCGCGCCGCGTCACACCATAAAATTTGGTTCCGACGTGAACGAGCGATCCCACCGGACTGCTGCCCTTGCGCACACCCGTCGTCCCCGTGAAGCTCCCCTGCGAAGTAACCGCTCCCGCCGTGCTGACCTGAATCATGCTGCCCAATCCCCCCGTGCCTCCAGCCAGTGTCGTGGTGTAAAATTTCCCATCCGTGTGCGCAAACAACCCATTTGGGACCGACCCCGGGGCCACTCCGGAGCTTCCTGTGAAGGACACTACCGAAACCAGGCCGACGCCCGGAACAAACCGGTAAATGGTGCCAAAATCCCCCGCCCCACCGCTCACAGTGGAACCCCACAATGCGCCATCAGGGCCTGGCGTCAGCCCGGCAAGAGGACTGCGACCCGGTGCTTCGCCAGTCAATCCCGTAAAGGAAACCGCCGTTTCCAGCCCCCCTGCCGACGTCAGGTGCAGGATGGCCCCGGAATCCTGCGCACCTCCCACGGAAGCGGTGAAAAAGAAGGATCCATCCGACTGTTGCAGCAATTTCGACTGCGGTTGCAAGCCGGGCCGCACGAATTCCGCCAGCACTTCATACACCCCATCCGCCGCCCGCAACGGAGCGGACATGGGGAGCAGAACTGTTACGAAGGTTGCAAAAATGGGGGGGCGCAGGCGCATCGACTCGATTAAGATTTCGATTCTATTTCGGCGATCTCCCGAAAGCGAGTCCTGATATTTACGGGGAAAAGTTTTTGGTAACAACCTGTTACGAGATGATACTTGGCTATTCTAAGGATTTCCCCTATCCTTCCCCCATTCTCTTGAAACTTCCCCGCAATGGCACCCTCACCGCCAACTGCCTCCTTCTGGCAGCGGGGTTGCTCGTGGGCTTTTCCGTCGGCCAATGGCGGGCGTCTCATCGTTCGGTTGGACCCATCGTCGAAAATAAACCCAGCCATTCGCCGCCTACATCCGCCCCGTCGCATGCCGAAAAATCCACCCGCGTGCATTCGCCCAAGGAGGCCGACGCCGCCCTCGCTCTGGCCGCGAAGCAGACGGACAGCCAGCGTCTGGATACCCTGCGGAGTTTTTACGGCGGTTGGGCGCAGAGCGATCCCGCTTCTGCCGCCGCTCATGCCCTGCAGCATCTCCAGCCCGGCCAGGCTTTGAGTGAATCCCTTAGCGCCGTGGCCAGAGAGTGGGGTAATTCGGATGCACACACCGCCTGGCAGTGGGCCGAGGAGGGTGTCAGCGGCCCTTTAAAACTCCAACTTCAAACTGCCATTCTCCAGGGCTGGTCGCAGCGCGATCCGGCTGCCGCTGCCCATTGGCTCAGCGATTCCGGCCTGACCACCCAGCCCTTCTACGATGCCGTGGCTTCAGCTTGGGCCACAGCGGATTACCACGCGGCCTTTGAATGGGCCCGTGGACTGGGGGATCCCAAGACGCGCACCATTGCGGAGATTCCCATCGCGCGGGAAATTGTCCTCAACGATCCCGGAAACGTACCGATTTTAAACGATATCATTTCCCCCCCGGCACCGACCATTGCCTCCGGGCCAACCAAGTCGCCAACTCCCGTCGTCGATCCTCCCGCGCATCCAATCCCACCGGAACCCACGGCAGAATCCATCAATATGGCCACCGCCATTGCCGATCTCTGGGCCACCAAGGATCCCGGCGCCGCCGCCAAATGGGTCGATACCCTGTCCCCCGGTCCAGGACGCGATGAGGCCGCGGCCACGCTCGCCACCGTCTGGGCCGCCACCGACATCAATGCCGCCGTCCATTGGAGCAGTAATATTTCTGACCCTCAAATGCGCCGCAATGTCATCACCCATCTCGGAACGACCTGGGGTGCCATCGAGCCCGACAAAGCACTCGCCTGGCTGAACACGCTTCCTCCCGAGGATGCCGCCAATGGCATGGAGGGGGCCCTCCACTCCTGGGCCGCCACCGATCCCCCCGGCCTCCAAAATTTCGTCGATACCGGAGGTGCGACCCTTCTCACCGACACCGCCCGCCTGGCACTTGGCGATGTCCTCACCGACACCGACATTCCTCGCGCCATGGACCTCGCTCTCGGAATCTCCAATGATCAGCAACGCAACAATGCCCTGATCCGTTTCTACCACCAGTGGCGCAAAACCGATCCCGACTCTGCCACCGAATGGCGCAATTCCCAATGGGCTACCCTGCCGGAGAGTACGCGCGGCAGCCTGCAAATCGAGGAAGCCCGGTCGGTAAAATTGCGTTGAAGCAAAGCGGCCACCCGTCTGCATCGCTGCATGGCACCCCTTTCACCCCGGAAGCCGCAATGCAAAAACCGTCCATTCTCCGTCGCTTTTTTCCAGCGTCAGTTCACCTCCATGCGCTCTGGCCAGTTCCCGTGCAATATTTAATCCCAGTCCGTGACCGGCAACATTTTCGCCCGATTCGCTGCGATGAAACCGCTCAAAAATCGCCTCCCTATCGGAAACCGCAATCGCCGCTCCCGTGTTCGCCACTCTGATTGTGATCTGCCCCTGCGCGCTTGCTGCCGTAATCTTCATATGACCACTGTCATTCGTATATTTTGCAGCATTTTCGATTAGGTTCTGCAAAATGATCCCCACCCGGCGCGGATCTGCCGTGCACGCAAGCGACCCAGGCCACTCCGATTCCACGACGATGCCGCGGTGCATCGTCAGCACCTCCGCATCTTCCGCCACACGCGCCAGGATCGGCACCAGATCAAGCGTGCTCGTTTCCAACTGAAGCCTGCCTGCATCGACCTGAGCGAGTAGCAGCAGATCATCAATAATCGCCGTCAGCCTGCGGGATTGGCGCAGCAGCGTATCCACTTCCGCACGGGCTTCGGTTGGCTGGACACTCATGCCATGCAGTGTGTCCAACCCCGCACGCATCACCGCCACGGGTGTCTTGAGTTGATGTGAGGCGTCCGCGGAGAATCGACTGGAAACAGCATAGGCTCGTTGCAGGCGATCGAAGGTTCGGTTCAGCACTTCAGTGAGCCTCGCCACCTCATCCCTGGCCGGAGGCACCGGCAAGCGTTCCTGCGGATGGTCGGTGGAAATTTTTTCCGCCGCCTCCGTCAGTGCCGTCACGGGCCGCACCGCCTTTCTTCCCAACAGCAATCCGCCACCAAACGCTCCAAGCGCCACCACTGGTAACACGATCAGCAGACTCATGGCCAAATCCTTCTGCGTCTTTGCGAGCGTGCCCAGCCTCGTGCCCACATGCAGCACCAGGTGCCCCCGTTTTGCTGTGCGAATGCGCGCCTCCTGCTCACCCACCTTGAGGGTCTGCGATACCCCATCCGCCCCCTTCAAATCCATCCCCCTCAGATTGCCCGACCGATGCAGCGTCCGTCCCTCCGGCGTTTCCACCTCCAGATAGCGCAGGCGCAGATTGGGCGGGAGCAGTCTGGCCACCATCCCATCAGCACCCGTCAGCACCGCGGCTTCATGCTTTGCCAGCAATTCGTGCAATTCGTCCGCATCCTCAGCCAACTGTGCATCCAATTCCTGCATCTGGCGCAACCTTACCACCGGCAGCAACACCGCCCCCACCAGAACCAGCGCCAGAACCGTCAATAATGCTGCCATGAAGGCAAATTGCAATTTCAGGGAAAACGATCTCATGAGGGAAATCTCATGCTATAACCCGATCCCCGCACAGTTTCAATCACGGGTGCATCCGGCCCTGTCAGCTTCTTGCGCAGACGCATAATATAAATTTCCACCGTCCGCGTGTCGTAGTCGTGCGCCCGTTCCCAGATGCGCTCGCACAATTCATCCCTCGTAAACACCCGCCCGGGCGCCTGCATAAAGATCGCCAGCAGATCGTATTCCCGCGGCGACAACGCGACCGTCTGGCCCCCATGCAGCAACCGGCGCCGCTGCGCATCCAGCTGATAGCTCCCCGCCTGCACCAGCTGCTCCGCCTGCACACCCTGTCCACGCCGCCCCATCGACGCCACCCGTGCGACCAGTTCCTCCAACGCAAACGGCTTCGTCAAATAATCATCCGCCCCGGCATTCAAACCCGCCACCCGATCCCCAATCTCCGCCCGCGCCGTCAGCAGTAACACCACCGGACGTGGACGCAACGCATGCGCCACCTTCAGCACCTCCAGACCACTGCAACCTGGCAGATTCACATCCAGCACCAGCGCATCGAATCCCTCGATTTTGAGCGCCCCCAAGGCCGCCAGACCATCATGCCGCACCTCCACCTCATGCCCCGCCGCAGCCAGCGCGCGCGCCACCTGCCGGGCAAGGTCCGTTTCATCTTCAACGAGTAATATCTTCATGCCCCAAGCTTCTGCCACGGCTCCCCTACCCTGTCGAGATGCAAGTCCGTTTCCATCCCTCCTTCTTTGGTAACAATTCGTTTACGTGCTTCCAGGGAATTCGCCGTTCGAAACGTCCCGCATCGCGACGCCCCCTATTTCCGGCTCCTGTGGCGAAATGCTTTAGTTAACTCACACCTCCGCACGACCACTGCGCGCCACGCCACCAGTTCAGGTCGGCCCACCTCGTCCGAATGATTTCTTGGTTGCATAGACGGACAGGGTGCGTCAGATGCCCGGATATGAAATTACTCGTTGTTGGCAAGGGTGGCCGTGAACACGCTCTCATTACGGCTCTGGCAGCGTCTCCGGGTCATCCGGAAATTTATGCATTTCCAGGCAGCGATGCCATTTTCATGCTGGCAAAACGCACGACGGCACATGACCTTCCCTCGCTGATTGCTTTCATGCTCACGGAGCAGATCGAACTCTGTGTCGCGGGGGAGGAAAGCTATCTGGTAAAGGATGAGGGGCTGGCGAATGCCTGCCAGGCGGCGGGGATTCCCTGCTGGGGGCCACGCTTTGAGAGTGCTCAGTTGGAGGCGAGCAAGGAGTTTGCCAAGGCCTTCCTGGTGCGGCATGCCATTCCCACGGCCCGATATGTGGTTGCGGATACCCTGGAAACTGCCGAGGTAGCCCTGACGGAATTCCCCATCGTTTTGAAATTCGATGGTCTGGCCGCCGGCAAGGGCGTGGCGGTGTGTTCGACGCGTGCGGAAGCCATGGAGTTTCTCGAAACGATTTTTGTGCAACGAGCCTTCGGTCCGGGCCGGGTCGTCGTGGAGCAATGCCTGACCGGGCCTGAACTGAGCGTTTTTGTTTCCGTGGTGGATTCGCAGTACCAGATCCTTTGCCCCGCCAGGGACTACAAACGCATCTTCGATGCCGACGAAGGCCCAAATACCGGGGGCATGGGCGCGGTGGCAGGGATGGAAATCGTTCCGGCTGAAATGCTCTCCACCATCGAAACGACCATCGTGCTACCAACCGTCAACGGACTCCTCAAGGACGGCCTGCCTTATCGAGGATTTTTATATTTTGGCCTCATGCTGACACCGGAGGGACCGAAGGTGATCGAATACAACTGCCGCTTCGGCGACCCCGAATGCGAAGCTGTAATGCCGCTCCTCACTGGCGATCTGGCTCAGTATTGTTTCCATGGAGCCCAGGGAAATCTTCGCCCGGATCTGATCCATTTCTCCGCCGACTGGAGCGTCTGCCTGATTCTGGCTTCAAAGGGGTATCCTGCCAGTTCAAGCAGCGGGGATGAAATCTCCGGATTGGATGCCGTGAACGGGGTGCAGGTCTTTCACTGCGGCACAAATCAAAATTCTAAGGGGAATTTCGAAACGAATGGAGGCCGCGTCCTCGCTGTTGTTGCGCGTGCTGCCACGAGGGCGGCTGCCCGTGACCATGTTTATGCGGAAGCGGCAAAGATATCCTTCGATGGATGCCAGCGGCGCTCTGATATCGGGACTCTCCACTTCGAGAGCGCTGCAAACTAGACCTGCTATTTAAGCTTACATTTTGCGTTCGCACCCAGCACCTCGATGAAATAGGCGATGGTTGGTAGGATGCCTTCCTCAAAGGGAATTTTTGGTTCCCATCCGAGGACGCGTTTGGCCTTGTGGATGTTGGGCTGGCGGACTTTGGGATCATCCGCTGGCAGGGGGCGGTAGGAGATACCGGCCGGCGAATCAATGATGTTCAGCACGGCATCCGCAAACTGCTTTATGCTCATCTCGCGGGGATTTCCAATGTTGGTAGGTTGGTGCTCTTCGCTCTGGGAGAGACGGTAAATGCCGTCAATCAGATCGCTGACATAAGTGAAACTGCGCGTCTGGGAGCCATCACCCTGAATCGTGAGTGGCTCTCCTTTCAAGGCCTGACCACAAAAGGCGGGAACCACGCGGCCATCCTCCAGTCGCATGCGGGGGCCGTAGGTATTGAAGATGCGCACGATCTTCGTATCCAGTCGATGGTAGGTGTGATAGGCCATGGTGATGGCCTCGGCGAAGCGTTTGGCTTCATCATAAACGCCGCGCGGGCCCACCGGATTAACGTTGCCCCAGTAGTCCTCGGTTTGTGGATGAACGAGGGGGTCGCCATAGACCTCGGACGTGGAGGCCAGCAGGAAGGTGGCGCCCTTGGCCTTGGCCAGACCAAGCGCATTGTGGGTGCCGAGCGCCCCGACTTTCAACGTAGGAATGGGCAGCAGCAGGTAGTCGATGGGACTGGCCGGGGAGGCGAAGTGGAAGACAAAATCGACGGGACCATCGACAAAGATGAAGTTTGAAACATCGTGCTTCATGAACCGGTAATCATCATTGCCAGCCAGATGCTCAATGTTGCGGACCGATCCCGTGAGCAGGTTGTCGATGCAAATGACACGGTAGCCTTCCTTCAAAAGCCGGTCAGTCAAATGGGAGCCAAGGAATCCGGCGCCCCCGGTGACGACGCAGACTTTTTTATCACGATATCGATCTTGTTTGAACATGGGATGAAGGGAGTTAGGGAATGGTGGGTGAAAAAATCAGGGGGTCGCGCGGGCCTCTTGCAGAAGGGTGAGGATGGCCTTCTGGGCGTGGAGTCGGTTTTCCGCCTGCTGGAAAATGGTGTCGGCATGGGCTTCGAGCACTTCGGCGGTGATTTCCTTTTCGCGATACGCCGGCAGGCAGTGCATGACAAGGGCACCGGGACGGGCGCGTTTGACGAGGGCTGTGTTGATCTGGTATTCGCGCAGATCGTGGAGGCGTTGGGCGCTTTCCGCCTCCTGCCCCATGCTGACAAAGACATCTGTGTAAAGCACATCGGCACCTTGCACGGTCTGATCCGGATTGGCGTCGCACGTGATCAGCTTGTTTTTAAACTGTGCCAGGTATTCCGGCTTGGGCTGGTATTCATGCGGGGCGGCGATGACCAATTCAAAGCCAAGCCGCTCTGCCGCCCACATCCACGAGCGACTCATGTTGTTGTCACCATCGCCCATGAAGACGACTTTTTTGCCTTTCCATCCGCCGCAGAGTTCCTGCATGGTTAGGAGATCAGCGAGCACCTGGCAGGGATGTTCCTCATCGGTGAGGGCATTGATGGTCGGGATGCCGCTCATTTCAGAAAATTCCACTACATCGCTTTGAGCATACGTGCGGATGATCGCACCCGCCATCATACGGCCAATGACCCGCGCCGTGTCACGGATGGGTTCGCCGCGTCCCAGCTGAGTATCGTTGGGGGAAAGATAGGTGACCGAGCCTCCCAATTCGCGCACGCCGACTTCAAAGCTCACGCGGGTCCTGGTGGAGGCCTTGGTGAACATCATCGCCCAGCACTGACCCTGGAGGGGTTGTTTGGCGTTGGGGGCGTGCCGCTGGGCTTTGAGTTTCAGGCCGAGCTTGACGATTTTCTCAATCTCAGCCGCGCTGAGCGATTGCAGGGAAAGCAGGTGTTTCATGGACATCAGGGGGCGGGGGGCGCAAGGGATTGGAGCACACGGTGGCAAATGCTGAGTGCGGTGTGGATTTCTTCATCCGTCACATTCAGGGGCGGCAGCAGGCGCACGACCCTGGGCCCTGCGGCCACGGTGAGCAATCCCGCTTCCATGAGTTTTTTGACAATAAAGATCGAATGCACCGTTCCAGGTTGCCAGCCGGGGGCTTGCTCCACGCGTTCGGAATGGAATTCCATACCAAGCAGCAATCCATGACCACGCACCTCACTGAGCAGCGGTGAATTCCAACTGCGAATGGTTTTCTGAATTTGTTCGCCGGCATCCCGTGAACGATCGCAGAGATTTTTCTGATCAATTTCTTGAAGGACAGCCAGAGCCACGGCGCAGGCGAGGGGATTGCCACCATAAGTGGTTCCATGGGAGCCAACTCCGAGCAGATCACACAATTGGATGTGCGAAGTCGCTGCCCGGTCCCGAATCCATACTGCACCGATTGGAAAACCTCCGCCAATTCCCTTGGCCCAACTCACTCCATCCGGAATGACCGTGGTCGAGCGATCACCCACAATTGTCTTCCAGCTGCACCAATGCCCGGCGCGGCCGATCCCACTCTGGACTTCATCGAAGAGCAGCAGCAAATCATGCTTCCGGCAAAGGTCCGCGGCCGCTTCAAGAAATTCCGGCGTGGCCACATGAATGCCCCCTTCACCCTGGATGGGCTCCAGCAAGATAGCCACCGTGCGATCAGAAATAGCCGCGCGCAGGGCCCCAATATCGTTGAAATCCACATGCACAAAGCCCTCCAGGAGAGGGGCAAATCCCTCCTTTACCTTCTGCTGCGCGGTGGCCGAAATCGTGGCCATGGTCCGCCCATGAAAGGACTGGTGAAAGGTGATAATCTCGTGACGTGGCGCGCCATCGTTCTGCGGACGGGCATGCCCAAACTTGCGCGCGAGTTTGATCAGGCCTTCATTGGCTTCCGCACCGCTGTTGCAGAAGAAACATTTCCCGGCCTCGTCCATGACTGTCTCGACAATGAATTTCGCCAACTGCCCCTGCTCCGCAATTTGATACCAGTTGGAACAATGGATAAGCTTCTTCGCCTGCTCATTGATCGCCCGCACCATGACTTCCGGACAATGTCCCAGAGAGGTGACCGCAACGCCACCGCCAAAATCAAGATACTGCCGACCCGCCTGATCCCATAACAATGCCCCCTGGCCGCGCTCTGGAACCAGATTGAGACGCCCGTAATTGGGCACCACATATTGGGCGAGCAATTGCTGGGCCTGCTCGACTTTGCCTGGGGCTACGATGGCGAGGGGATCATTCATGGGACAATTTCCGTGCCGATGCCCTGGGTGGTGAAAATTTCCAGGAGGAGCGAATGAGGGATGCGGCCATCGATCAAGTGGACTTTGGACACACCTGCGGACAGGGCCTGCAGCGCGGACCTCACTTTGGGAATCATGCCGCCGGTGATCACCCGCTCGTTCACCAGTTGCTCGACTCCCGCCGGATTGAGGCTTGGAATCAAACTGGAGGGATCCCGGTGATCCCTCATCACCCCGAGGACATCGGAGAGGTAAAGAAATTTCGATGCGCGTAATTTGCCCGCCAGCGATGCGGCTGCCAGATCGGCGTTCACATTAAGTGCCGCACCGGTTCCCTCCTCACAGGCGACCGGTGAAATGACCGGCACCTTTTCCTGGGCAATGGTCGCCAGCACTTCATCGATTTTGAAATCATGCACCTCTCCCACAAATCCCAAATCCACCGGAGCGCCATCCTCACCTTTCACCGGGGCGGTTTTATGACCGATGAAGACCGACTTCCCGCTAAAGCCCACCGCCCGGCCTCCGAAAGCATTGATCGTGGACACCAACTGTGGATTGATCACCCCACTCAGGGTCGTTTCCACAATCTGAATGGCCGCCGCATCCGTCACCCGCAGGCCACCCACAAACCGCGCCGCCAACCCGGCATCCGCCATGGCCTGGGTAATGGCCTTGCCACCCCCATGCACGATGACCGGATTGATCCCTGCCAACTCCATAAAAACAATGTCCCGCAGCAGCCCCTCCACCAACGCCGGGTCGTCCATGGCGCTGCCTCCAAATTTAATCAGAAAGATCTCTCCGCGAAACCGCTGCAGATACGGCAGCGCCTCAATCAGCACGCTGGCTTTGCTGATTTGGTTTAGTAAATGATCGGGTATCACGGCGGCGCTCACGAAAGAACAGGGAGGGGCGAAAATTGGGGAGCGGGAGCCTATATCAGAGATTCACGCTCCGTCACTCGGTTTCTTGCAGGATTGCCGGATGGGGAACCCAGGCCAAATCCCGGCCAAATTGTCTGCAATTTTCGTTCAGCACCCGATTTCTGTTCCGGGTCACCGCTGAGCCCTGCTCTGATTCTATGCGGAGCCCGCAAGTGGGGTTTTGATGATGCACAACAGTCTCCAACCGGAAAAAACCCCTTTCATCAATCGCAATTTAATGAATACCATTCTAGACTGCGCGACACCCAGGCTCCCCCAGGTTTCGCAGACCCTTCACCATGACCCCTCCGCTGCATGTCCCCCACCGTCGGGATCCCCGCTGGCTCTTTGCGGGGTTGCTGACGTGCTATGCGGTGGTGGGCAGCATGGTGCTGGGGATCAATCGGGATCTGTGGCAAATTTTGCTGACGGTGTTGCTTTGCGTGGTGCTGGATGTCAGTTTCGCCTGGTTCCTGCGGCGGGAGCGCCTGTTTCCACTCAGTGCTTACATCACCGGCCTGGGACTTTCGTTGCTGATTAATTATCCTCACGATTACTACCTGCTGACGCTGCCGGCGTTTTTCGCGATCGCTTCGAAATATTTATTTACCTTTGAGGGGCGGCATGTATTCAATCCTGGGCTGTTCGGAGTTCTGGCAGCTTTGTGGCTGGGTGGGGGTCGGTTTGCCACCTCACCGCCCTATCAATGGGGGGAACATCCCTGGCTGGCCGCCGTGTTTCTGGGGTTGGCGGCGGTCGCGTGCTTTGTGGGGAAAATTCATCGCACACCGCTCATCGTTTCCTTTCTGCTGTCCTTTGCGGTGCTGACGCTG